>CALHZD010000040.1 GCA_938040985.1 uncultured Propionivibrio sp. | reverse complement strand
GCGAGGCAAAGAAAGTCAGCGGGGCGCGCTGCCGCTCAGCGCTACAGCATCAAGAGGAGTTCCGTAAGAGGAAAATCAGCGCGCAGGCTTTGGCGATTCTTGTTTTTTTTAGTTTTAGAGCATCTCCGGGCATCTGTTCTGAAACCATTTATTCACGTGCATTTTAGAAGAGCTGTCCGCTAGTCCGCGTATTTAGGGCATCACCGAACACCTCGCCCTGAAACCCTTGCAAACAGGACAGAAAACATAAATCGCTCTGAAGCCCTTTAAACACAAGGACTTCAGCGCATCACAAAACATAAACCGGAACACTGCGCCCGATCAACTCTCTGAAATCCGTATATCTCAAACCCATGTAGATAGGGCATCTTCGGGCACCTGCCCTGAAGTTTTTTATCCACGAGCGTTACAGAATGGCTGCCCGCTAGCCCGCGTATTTAGGGCGTTTCAGAGGGGCGTGCCTTGAAGCACTTGTAAACAGGGCTCCTCCAGGCGCCTGCTCAGAGGTCTTTTATTTACCTACATTTCCGGAGGGGCGCCCTAAAGCTTTTTATTTATAAGGGTTCCAGAGACGCCTGTTCGGAAGTTTTTTATCCACGGGCATTTCAGAGTAGGTGCCGGGAGATGCCCTATCCACGCGGGTTTCGGAGGGAGTACTGCGAAAGCGTCAATAGCGGCTCGACTTTGCCAAAAGACAAGGCGGCAAACCGCTATGTTTTAGGCGGCGCAGAAAGGATGCCCGTAAACCCGCGTAAACAGTGAATCTCAGAGCACCTCCCCTGAAGCCTTTTATTTATAAGGGCTCCAAAGGAGCATGTCCGCAAACGCCCTATCTACGCGGGTTTCAGAAGGGAAGCGAAAGCTCCTCGCCTTACTTGCGCATGAAGAATACGAGCAGCGCCGCCAGCAGCAATCCCAGGAAAAACAGCACCGACCAGTTGGCCAGCGACAATCCGAGGAAATCCCAGTCCTGCTGGGTGCAAAATCCCGTCACCATGAACAGCGTCGGCCATTGCGCGCCCAGCCAGTTCACCAGTTGCTCGTGGAGCGCCGGCTCACCAAAGCCACATTCGGTCACCTGGTCCGGCGCGTATTCCATCCAGCTCTGCCACCCGGCGGCAGCCAGGCCGCAGCCTGCCGTCAGTGCCAGCAAGGCGCACCAGAAACGGCGCGCAGCGGGGATAAGCATGCCGCATACCGCCCAGAAGCAGAACACCAGATAAATAAAGCGTTGCAGGATACACAAAACGCATGGCGCCGGCAGATGCATCAAATCAGCCAGCAGCACCGCGCTGGCGGCCAGAGCAAACGATACCGCCGCCAGCATCGCGAAGGCAAAGCGTGTATGGATGGGAGAAACAGACATGATGATTTAGAAGCCTCTAAACATTTGCCGACGATTCTATCAGAGACGCCCCCGACTTCAGTCATGGCGCCTGCCTAAATCCGGACAACCGCGTAATTTTACGCACCCGTTCACTTATTGCCGACCGGCAAATGGGCGATTCGCCGCATCAGCGCGTATCGTGTATATTCGCATTCAGGCCATTTCCTCGGACTTTCATTATGAAGACCCGTATCCTGCTCATTGAAGACGACAAGCGCTTGGCCGACCTGACTGCCGAGTATCTGCGCAAGAACGAATTTGAAGTCCATATCGAATCCCGCGGCGACACGGCCGAAGCACGCATTCTCAAGGACAATCCCGATCTGGTCATTCTCGACGTGATGCTGCCGGGCAAGGACGGTTTTGAGGTTTGCCGCAGCGTACGCGCGCAATACACAGGCGTCATCCTGATGCTGACGGCGCGCGACGAAGATCTCGATCAGATTCTTGGCCTCGAACTGGGCGCCGATGACTACATCGCCAAGCCGGTTCAGCCGCGCCTGCTGCTGGCGCGCATCAAGGCCCTGCTACGCCGAGCGCCGCTGGTTGCCAATGAACAGGGCGCTGCCAGCGAAACCGAAGAGCTCGCCTTTGGTAATTTTGGTATCAGCCAGGCGACCCGCAGCGCGCATCTCGGCGACGAACCGATCGACCTGACAACGGCGGAGTTTGACCTGCTTTGGCTGTTGGCCAGCCACGCCGGCAGCATCCTCTCGCGCGACGATCTGCTTCAGGAGTTGCGCGGCATTGGCTTCGACGGACTCGACCGTTCGATCGACGCCCGCATTTCGCGCCTGCGCCGCAAACTGGGCGACGATCCCGACAATCCTACCCGTATCAAGACGGTCCGTGGCAAAGGCTACCTCTTCAGCAAACACGACTGGCAATAGCGCGACCGGCCGCGAACACCGCCTGTTTGACATTCTCCTGCGCTACAAGCCACCGCCCTGGCGCGGCAGCTATAGTCTGTCACGCCTGTTCCTGAGTTTTTACTTGCTGATCATGGGGTCATTCGTCGGCATCGCCTATGTCGCCGACCTTGTGATCTCGACTTCGGTCAAGGGCATCACCGACGACTATACACGGCGCTTCATGCAGGGCACCGTCATGCTCATCGAGGAAGAGCTGTTTCGCCAGCCGCGCAAGGACTGGCCGCAAGCGATCAAGGGCATCGGACAGATTTTTTCCTACCGGCTCGATATCGTCGAACGCTGGTCGCTCAAACTCAATCCCAAGCAGGCAGAAAAACTAGATGCCGGAGAGCTGGCGATCGACAAGGACGGCGATATTCTCTACCACCGTCTGAAACATACCTCACAGGTACTCGTCGTCGGTCCGATCTCGCCCAACGCCAGCGACCAGCATCCGCGCGCATTGCCCTGGGAGGTGCGCTTGCGATTGCTGACCTGGAGTCTGATTGGGCTGATTCTGGCCATTGCCGTCTGGTTCTGGGTGCGGCCGATCTGGCGCGATCTTGAAACCTTGCGGCAAACCGCCCGCGATCTGGGCGAAGGGCACCTGGAAGCGCGTGCGCCGGAAGCTAAAAGCCCGGCCTTCAAGCTGCTCACCGAGACGATGAATGGCATGGCCGAGCGCATCCAGCGCCTGATTGCCGTCCAGAAAGAGCTTTCCAGCGCCATCTCACACGAACTGCGCACACCGATTGCTCGCATGCGTTTTGTCACGGAGATGCTCACCGACGCCGACAGCCCGGACGAACGGCGGCGGCTTCAAACAATGATGAACGACGATCTCGAAGAACTGGACAGCCTGGTAGATTCCAGCCTGGTTTATTCACGTTTCGAGCGCGAGCTGCCGGAACCACACCTAACACGCGTTGATTTTGAGGCCTGGCTGAACGAAAAGGTCGACGCCATCCGGATTCTTGGCCGCTCGCTTGAATTGCATGTTGACTGCTCTGCTTTGCCGCCCGGGCAATTGGTTGAACTCGACCAGAAAAGCATGCCATATGCACTGACCAACCTGCTGCGCAACGCCATCAAATACACCAAGTCGCGTATCGTTGTCAGCGCCGAAGTCAAGGGTAATCACATTTTCGTTCATGTCGATGACGACGGCCTAGGTATCGCCAAAGCCGACCGCCAGCGCGTATTCAAGGCGTTCGCCCGACTCGACCGCTCACGCGATCGCGCCACGGGCGGCCACGGACTTGGATTAGCCATTGTCCGTCTCATCCTCGAACAGCACGGCGGTACGGCGGTTGCCGATGCATCACCGTTGGGCGGTGCGCGTTTTACTCTCTCCTGGCCATTGTTACATGACGTCACCCAGACATGACGAAGCCGCCAAGCACGCCAACCTGCTCACCTATTAAGATTCGCCTGTCGGGCGCGCTGTTCAGCCTGTCTTGTTCCGGTTCTGAACCCCCATGTTCCTCTGTCTTGTTACCCTGTATCCATTGCCTGCCGTTTGCCTTCGCCCGTTTCTTTGAATCATTCCCTCATGCAGCAATCTGACGAACCCATCTTAAGACACGCGCCGCGCCATAAAAAGCCCCCCTTTCCCCTGATCGAAGGAGTCGGCATTCTCATCGGCGTCATGGCTTGGGACTTACTGAATGACGGTTACGTCAATATCGATAAAGCCTTTCTGATTGCCGCTCCCTGCACGCTGATCTGGTTTGCCATACGTTGCTGGCGATATCGGGCACAGAATCGCCCTAACGAGGCGGAAGCCACAAACCACAGTCACGAGGCGCTGGGCGGCGATCATTGATCATCATCCGGTTTGAGCGGAAATACCGGCAAATGCAAAAAAGCGCCCCAATACGGCGCCTATATCAATCAATTTATTTTCCCCGCGGCACTGCTCTGGCACTGCTTTATTTCTCGCTGCCTATTTCCCGCTGCATTTTTCGGAAACACGCGTACTGTTCCGACTTCCGCCTGAAGTCCTGAAAAAGTGATTTCAGCGAAGATAGCGGGTCTTCCCGCGTAGCCCTTCCCGCGCCGACTCATCCATCAATTTTCCCAATCTTTTTAGGATGAGCATGGGATTAACACGGCCTGTTGCACTGTCTGTTTTCTCATTGGGTAGGCGAAACGTTCTGCGCGTCCGTTGTATTCTGGCGCATACGAACTTCACGCTGCGGGAAAGGAATTTCGATATCGTGTTCGCGGCAATAGTTCAGGAGCGCCAAATAAAGCGCCGAACGTACCCCGCCCGTTCCCTGCTCAGGATCGGCAACCCAGGCGCCCAGTTCCAGCTGCACACCATTATCGGCCAATTCGGTCACAATCGCGCCAGGCGGCGGACTGGGCAGAATTCGCGGATTCTGCAAGGCAAGCTGAACCAGATCCGGAATCAGCTTCTCAATATCCGTTTCGTAGCCCACCTGTATCTGCACGGCGATGCGCACACGTTTGTCGGTGTAGGACAGATTGCGAATGATATTGCTGACCAGATACTCATTGGGAATAATGACTTCCGTTCCTCCCAGAGTTTTCAGCACGGAATAGCGCGTGGTAATGCAGGAAATCGTGCCGGATGTACCATCATCAAGCGCAATCAGATTCCCCAGCTGCACCGATCGATCCAGCAGCAGGATAAAGCCGCTGACATAGTTGCTGGCGATTTTCTGCAACCCGAAGCCCAGCCCAACGGCCAGCGCACCGCTGAACACCGACAGCGCCGTGATATCGATCCCCATCAATGACAGGCTGATCAGCAATGCCAGCAACGTGAGCAGCGCCTTCGCCGCACGCGCCAACACCTCACGCAGATTGGCATCCAGACTGCTGGCCGCCATCAGTCTGCGCTCGATCAGGCTGGCGATCCACAATGCAAACAGAACCGTGATCACCACGGTCATCGCACCGCGCAACGCCATCCATAAATCGAGACGCTGTTTGCCCACGGTTACATGAAATTTTTCCAGCACACCGATGACCGGCGTGCCCAGCCCCGTCATATCGAGCGCCATGACGCCCCAAACGGCAATGATGATAAAACGCTCGAAGTCACGCAGCAGACTGCCTTGGGGAAAAATGCAGTGCAGCACATAAACCAACGCGTTGGCTAGCAACCAGGCCAGCAGGAAAGGCGAAGCCAGGTCGAATGTGCTCATTACCTGCCACCCCGAAAAGTGCAGGATCTCACGCACACATGAGAGCATGAGCAACGCAATCAGCGGGAAGGCAATCCGCCGCGCCTCACCCTCACCGAAATCCCGTACCGGCCGCCATTTCGCGGCCGATTGCAAAAAACGCGGGCTGCGTACACGACGTGACACCCCCCATGACATCGCCAGCATCAGCACCAGCAGTGCCACACTCCAAGGAAATTCGGCGTGATGCACATCCGCCCGCAACGCTTCGAATAAAGAGAAAAATTGCATGTTCATCCTCTTTGCCCCATCACGCCCGTCTCACTTCAAGCCTCACTGCCGCACCATAACCGCGGCAAAAAACCCATCCGTCCCATGCCGGTGCGGCCACAGGCGCAGGTCACCGCCCTTCTCGTCACCGTCCCGAATGGGAATTGA
This sequence comes from uncultured Propionivibrio sp., assembly GCA_938040985.1. Classification (GTDB taxonomy): domain Bacteria; phylum Pseudomonadota; class Gammaproteobacteria; order Burkholderiales; family Rhodocyclaceae; genus Propionivibrio. The sequence continues at coordinate 9,690 of CALHZD010000040.1, read as the reverse complement.
CTGGCTGCGTAAAATTTCGCTTGCCGAAAGGCGGGAAAACTCAGGATGCGCCGCCAGAAAAGCCTCAACGACCGCTTCATTTTCTTCATTCAGCAGGCTACAAGTGGCATAAACCAGGCGGCCGCCAGGGCGCACAAGTTTTGCCGCCGCCGCTAGAATCGATGCCTGCTTGACGGCCAATTCCGCCACATCGCTTTCATGCTGCCGCCATTTCAGATCCGGGTTGCGGCGCAGCGTCCCCAGCCCGGAACAGGGGGCATCAACCAGCACGCGATCAAACTTTCCGGCAAGGCGCTTGAGCCGCGCATCATGCTCGGACTCGATACGCACCGGGTGCACATTCGACAAACCTGAGCGCGCCAGGCGCGGCTTGAGCTTCGCCAAACGTTTTTCGGCGATGTCGAAAGCGTACAGCCGCCCCTGCGAACGCATCAGCGCCCCCAGCAGCAAGGTCTTGCCACCGGCTCCGGCGCAAAAATCGGCGACCATTTCGCCACGTCGAGGCTGTACCAGATAGCCGAGCAACTGGCTGCCTTCATCCTGCACCTCGAAGCTCCCGTCGAGAAAAGCAGGGTGGCGCGCCAGGGCAGGTTTATCCGCCAGGCGCATCGCCAACGGCGAATAATCGCCCGGCACCGCATGGATACCATCGGCGCGCAAGCGCGCCAATAACGCATCACGCTCCGCTTTCAGCGGATTGACACGCAAGTCGAGCGGCGCCGCCTGGTTGAGCTGCAAGGCCAGATGTTCCGTGTCTTCCGCCCCCAACTGCACAAGCAGCCGCGCATACAGCCAGTCCGGCAAATCCAGCCGCAGCGCCGGGGGAAAGTCTTCCAGCCGCAAGGCTTTAGCCTGCGCCAGCCACTGGTTCTCGGCCGCATCAAGGACATCGCCGAATTCACGCCGGTTCAGCTTCTGCACGCACCCCAGCCAGGCCAACAGCAAGCGGCGCGGCGAGATCTCTCCCAGACAGTACGCCTCCAGAGAACGGCGCCGGCGCAGCACGGCATAGACGGCCTCGGCAATGAATCCGCGATCGGCCTGCCCCAGGCGTTCATGCTGGCGGAAATAACGGGAAACCACCGAATCAGCCGGAAAGCGGCAGGGCAGTATTTCGGCCAGCAGGGCCTCGGCATGTTGCAGCAATGGGGGGACTAAACGCATGATTTTTCCTGACGGTTCTGCACGGTGCGCCGATCGCCTGCCCGACCACGGACAACGTATGCGTGGGTTAAGGCGTTTAGGACACGCTGAACGGCGTGATCCATGACTCATGGCGTATCGGTATCGACGCGGATGCCGGTAGCCACCTGCACAAAGCTGCCGCCTTCGCGATCGACATGGCGGATTTTAACCGGCAGCAGAAAATAATCGTAGGCCAGCCACAACTCCGTCGTATGTTCGCCGACAGAACGCACATGTAAAGTCCGCACGCGCCCCATCGGCAATTCAATCTCTTCATCGCCGACAACGGCAAGCGGGTAGATCGCGTATTTCTTGCCGGTAACAATTGGCAGATGGGTTGCCACCCTGGAATCGGGCATGAAGCCGAGATGGAAGTTGAACGAGAGTAAATCCTGCGCGCCCGGATCGAGCGCTTGTGGCAGCTTGTCGGCAACGGAAACCTGCATTTGCGCCCAGTCAAACGTTGCGCGCTCCTTGGCAGCCTGGTCATTACGACGAATCGAAAAATACTCCGGCCGCAGCCCTATTGCCGTCAGCCAACCCCGGCTTTCCATCTCGATCCGATAGCTTTTGAACAGCCAGACCAGCCCTGTCGTCTCCATCTGGAGACGCAATACGTAACGATCATCGCTGATCTCCCATTCGCTGACGGCACGGCCGATTTCAAATTCCCGATCGCCACGATCGACCCGGTAGAGAATGTGCCCGTGCGCCGGGAGCCCGCGCATCGCCGCGTCATCCTGCTTCACCTCTGCCCCTGCCTCCGCATCCAGCATCACGGCATCGCCGCCCTTTGCCATGACATCACTCGCAGCCGTCCCACTTACCGTTTCGGCTGCCGCGGCACGTATTTCCTCCATCGACGGCGTGACGGACGCTGTGCCAGGCACAGCGGAAGAAGCAGCCGAAGATGCGGTAACGGCAGTAGAAGGACGCTTTGCGCGCGGAACCTTTCCCGAAGTCATGCCCCCCGCAGCGATGTTCCGCTGGATGCTCGAAAGGGGTGGCTTGACGGTTTTTCGACGTGGCTTTTTAGCCTTCTGCGGCTTGGCTGGGGCTTGCGCAGCATCCATCACCAGCCCCTTCGGTATCGGTTTCATCTCCACCAGCAATGGCGCGGACTGCGGATATGTCGGCAAATCAGGCGTCACCCCCAGCAGGACAATTGCGTGAACCGCCAGTGACACCAGAAAAGCCCATATCAATGCGGCACGCCGCGAAGTCTCATCTCCGAATAATTTCATACGCCCGCACGATACATGCAATGCCCGCGCTACCACGCCGCGCAGTCGTTATACCGTCCAGGGAGAAATCAGTGCAGCGCGGTCATCCTGCGGCAGATCGAGCTTGACCTTTCCGTCAAGCAGATGCAGGCGCCCTTCGACGAACCAGCGGATCGCCAGCGGATAAATCACATGCTCCTGCGCCAGCACGCGTGATGCCAGCGCAGATTCATCATCGCCATCAAGCACCGGCACAGCGGCCTGAATCACGATCGGTCCATGATCCAGTTCAGGCGTAACGAAATGCACCGTACAGCCATGGACGCGGACCCCAGCCTCCAGCGCCCGGCGATGCGTATGCAGGCCAGTAAACAAGGGGAGCAGCGAGGGATGGATATTCAGCATTCGCCCGCGGTAGCGCTGAACGAAATCCAGCGTCAGGATTCGCATGAAACCTGCCAGTACAACCAGATCGGGCGCAAAGGCATCGATCGTCTCGGCCAGCGCTGCATCAAAGGCAGCGCGATCGGCATAATGCCGGTGATCGACGAGACGCACCGGAATACCGCGGGAGCGCGCCGTTTCAAGCCCTGCCGCCTCCGGACGGTTGGCAATGATGGCGGCAACGTTGGCCGGCAATTCCCCCGCCGCGATGGCGTCGAGAATCGAGCACATATTGCTGCCTCGGCCAGAGATCAGAATCACGATTCGTTTCATTACACTCCCAGCGCACTAATGGGTAAAAATAGCGTCGTTGCCACCATCTGCGTCAACCGCGTCACCGAGCGGCCATGTTTATCGGCCATCACCTGCGAAAGCATATCAAGCAACCCGATAATGCGCCCGAATTCCCGTTCAAAACTCAGGTTAACGGCACCTTGGGTCAAGGCATTGGCCAGCAGCAGCGGTTCGCCGCGGGCATCGCGTGACGAGGCGATTTTCCAGATGGCAATTTCAACATTGCGCGCGCAGTTGTAGAGCTTCTGTTCATGTAAATCATCAAGCACGTAGAAATCTTGCGTGTGTTCAAAGGCGGCATCGACCATCCCGATCAGTCCCGCCATCAGCGCCAGGACACGATCCCCCGTATAGTCCGGGCTGAATGCATACATTGCCGCTATCCTGCGAAATATTTACGTGCCACGCTAAAAATTCATTCGCTGTGCTCATCTGTTTTCACGCTGGCAGACTTCAATACACTTGGATTTATGCTACTTAACAAAATCTCCACGCCATTTAGCCCGCCCGGCCACACGTTTGCCTAGCAGTTTGTCTTTTCGTAACACGCCATCTACGAATTCATAGCAAATTATTAAAATAAGGTACTAAATATAGAAGCAAAATTTAAATAACACAAATTTAAGCTTATAGACAAATAGACACATAAATTTTCACCAGGCCGCAAACATCATCGGACTGATTATCGGATATGGCATGCCTAAGATATCTGACTCACCGCTGTCAAATGTCTTAGAACTCTCTTTCCCGTAAGAGGCAATCGCCTATAAACTCTGCTCGTTTACATCAATAAATCTCGCGCCCATATGCTCTCTGGCGTATCTCATCCGAACCCTCTTTACAATTATCAGCAAAAAGTACTTCTATTTTCTTCATTCTTGTTGATCATAAAGACTGTAATCTCACTGACAAATTTCATACGGATCTTCTTGAGTTATTTTTATCGTCTTATTTCATTTCTAAAATTTTTTGCGTCAAACTTCACTCCCGCGAAAGCCCGTTTTTGTTGGATCTGTCGCTGATTAGTTTGCCCGCTTTGTCGTATTTTTTGGCGCGAATGAGCCGCCCGCGTTCAAACTCGCCCAAAGCTTCGGGCTTGCCGTTTGCGTAGTAGTGGCGCGCCTCACCTGTTTCCAGGCCGTCATCAAAGCTCACCATAGCTTTAAGCATGCCGTTTTCGTGGTATGTTTCGTACAGTCCGTGTTTGCGCCCGTCTTTAAACATCACCTTCGCCGCGAGTGCCCCGCTCTCGTAGTAATTCAGTCCCGTGCCCGTTTGCCTACCGCGCTTAAACTCGTATTCGCCTTTGAGCTTTCCGCTTGGGTAGTATTCCCGCACGGCGCCATCTTTCTCGCCGTCTTTGAAATTTTCAATTACGCGCGTTTTGCCGTCCTCGTAAAACCATTTCCAAACGCCCTGCTTGCGGTCGTCTTTGTAAATGCCCGTCTCTCTTAGTGCGCCGCTTTCGTAGTACCATTTCTCGACGCCTTGGCGCTTATCGTTCTTATAGATTCGCACGCTGCGCACCTTGCCACTTTTGTAATAATCAACGTCCTCGCCATTTCGCAGCCCGCCCGAATAGGGGTGGCGCGCGCTTATCTCGCCACTTTTATAGTAGTCGGTAAAAATACCTTCGCGCCTGTCCGCCTTGTAGACGCCCTCCTGTTTCAGCGCGCCACCCTCATCAAAGTAGTAGAGGCGATAGCGTCCGTCGCGGATGCCAGCTTTGTACTCGACCTCGCCCGCTAGCGCGCCGCTATCTGCGTGGTAGAGCTTTGCCGTGCCCTCGCGTAGGCCGTTTTTTAGGGGGTATTCGTTTGAGGGCTTATCCCTGCCGTCGAAATAATCTCTATAACTCACCGCCATGCCGTCCTCCACATCGATCTCGCGAATAAGCGTGGGCGGCAGCGGCTTGAGCCTTGGATAAATCATACCCATAAAATTTACGTCGTAGAGATCCTCGGCGCTGTAATGCAGCATTTTTAGCGTGCCGTTATAGGGCTTGCCGCCCACATAGTACAGGCCATTTTTTTCGACGGGATTTGGTTGGATTTCGATTTTTGGCTCCAAAGCCTGCGCAGGGAGCGCCAAAAGCGGCAATAAAAATAGGAGTTTCTTTAACGCGCTCATCGGCTTTAAATTTCTGCCTAAATTTTGTCCTAAATTTAATAGTTTTTTTCCAAATCTCATGAAATTTCATACTCTTGCTTCATTTGATCAAATGGGTTTTAAATCTTGGCAAGATAACGCGGATGAAAATGCGTTTCCTGCCGCCCATCCGAGCCGGTGCGCGTGGCACATGCGCACAACAATGGCAGGAAACAAGCCATTAGCAGGCAAATGCGCCGGATCATGCCGATGCCCGCCAATGCTGGTACCAGCCGATCAAGACAGGGAGCAAAGAAACAACAATAATGCCAAGAATCACCACACTCAGATTTTGCCTGACCCACGGCAGATTCCCGAAGAAATAGCCGGCCAGCGTCAAGCCCAACACCCAGGCCAGCGCCCCCAGCAGGGTAAAAAAGATGAAACGCATCCAGGCCATCGCTCCGACACCAGCCACAAAGGGCGCAAATGTCCGGAACAGCGGCAGAAAACGGGAAATCACCAGCGTTTTGCCGCCATGTTTTTCATAGAAAGCCTGCGTTTTGACCAGCGCCGCTTTATTAAAAAAATGCGAGTTTTCCCACTGAAATACTTTGGGGCCGAGAAAACGCCCGATCTGGTAGTTGAGCGCGTTGCCGAACACTGCCGCGGCAACCAGGACGGCAAGCAGCAAATAAATATCCATGCCGCCAAGCGCCGCCAGGCCGCCTGCAACAAACAACAGAGAATCTCCCGGCAAGAAAGCGGTCACGACAAAGCCTGTCTCGCTAAAAATAATGGCGAAGAGAATGACATAGATCCAATGACCATACTGTTGCACAAGAAATTCCAGATGCTTGTCGAGGTGCAGGATAATGTCAATGAAAGCCGTCAGATATTCCATGTTGATGCGGGCACAAAATAAACGTGATCTGGACGTGATAGGGGCGCCATGTCAGTCATGTCAGCAGAGAAACGGCTCAGGCATGCGCGCCAGGCAGAAAAATCCATTTTTTATATAAGGCGGCAGACTGACGCAGCATGGGGATTTAAATTCATCGTCCCGGCTGGATTGATCAAGGCATCTTGACGGGATTCTTGACCAGAATCTGCGCCAGTTCAACGGCGGTCTTGACGCCCATTTTTTCAAACAGGCTCGACCGATGCACTTCCACCGTCCGCATACTGACATGCAATTCATCGGCGATTACCTTGTTCAACTTCCCGGCCAGCACCCGCTCCATGACCTGCCGTTCGCGCGCAGACAAACGGTTCAAGCGCGCGCCGATCGATTCCGCCGTCGCCGCGGCCTCGCGCTGTTCTTCGTCGAACTTCAGCGCTTCGACGATACGATCGGCTAACTGGTTGTCATTGCACGGCTTCTCGAAGAAATCGAAGGCGCCGCCTTTCAGGGCAGAAACGGCAAGCGGTACGTCGCCATGCCCCGTCAGGAAAATCACCGGCATATGGCAGCCGCGCTCTCGCAGGATTTCAAACAGCTCGTTGCCGCTCATTCCACTCATCCGCACATCGAGCAGGATACAGCCAGACAGGCTGGGCGTCAGGTTATCAAGAAAAGCCTCGGCGGAGGGAAAATCACGGCAGGAAATTCCGCGCGATTGAAGCATCCAGGAAAGTGAGTCGCGGATGGCGTCATCATCATCGACGATATAGACATGAGAGGTCATTGCGATGCCAGGGGAAGGGAAATATTGAAAATAGCGCCGCCGTCCGGGCTGTCTTCAACCCATAGGCGGCCGCGGTGAAATTCGATGATCGAGCGGCAGATGTTTAGCCCCATGCCCATGCCTTCCTTTTTTGTCGAAAAGAACGGGGTAAACAAGTTTTCACGGATCGCCGCCGGAATGCCGCCCCCCCGATCCACGACGCGGATTCTTGCCTGATCACCTTCAACTGTCAAACTAATGATCAATCGCCGACGCTCCGGCAAAATGTCCGGCGCCATCATTGCCTCGATGGCATTGCGCATCAGGTTGAGCAGCACTTGCTCAAGCATAACGCGATCGGCATACAAATTAACCGACGTATCGGCAATCTTGCCGACAATACGGACGCTACGCGCCCGGGCATCAGCGGAGATGAAGCCGATACTGTCCTGAATGACCTCGACGAGGTTGCAGGCAGCCAGTTTAGGCTCGCTCTTACGCACAAAATCATGGATATGGCGGATGATATGGCCCGCACGACGCGCTTGGACACCCAGTTTTTCCATGGCAAATCTCAGTTCTTCGCGCGAAAATTCGCTGGCGGATAGCTTGTTCAGACACCCTGTGTTGTAGCTGTTAATCGCCGCCAGGGGTTGGTTCAGTTCATGTGCCAGCGAGGAGGCCAGCTCGCCCATCGTCACCAGACGCGAGGTTTGCTGTAATTTTTCCTGCTGTTGGCGCGCAAGCTCTTCGGCGCGCTTACGCGCCGTCACATCGACCACAGACGACATCCAGCCGGTATGCCGGCCATCCGCATCGATCAGAGGCGCTTTGTAGATCAGCACATCGAAGCGCGTACCATTTTTATGCATGAATGGCGTTTCGATGCCGTCTGGCTGGATACCTTTTTGCCCTTGTTCCGCCTGCATTCTGCTGATCCGCTCCATTTCTTCCGGCGGCCAGAAAGGCAAAGGGGGGGAGGTATCAAGCAGCTCCACTTCGGAAAATCCCACCATCTGGCAAAAAGCCGGATTCACGTAGGTAATGCGTCCGTCGAGATCCTGCGCGCGCATGCCAACCATCAGCGAATCTTCCATCGCCTTGCGGAAGGCGTGCTCGGCGCGCAAGGCATGTTCGACGTTCAGGCGTTGCCGCACATGCTTACGCATAACCCAGAGGCTGATGATGACAGCAACTAAGAGCAGAAACACCAGCGTAATCAGCAGCCGTTGCGCATAATCTCCTTTGACCGGATAGGCGTCCGCACGAAGGACGATGCCATACCCCGGATATTCCAGCGAGATCGTATAACTTTCCGAGGTTTCCACTTCATCGGTCTTTGCCTTGCTCGCCAGCGTTTCCCCGTCGTTATCAAGAACCCTGACCCGATATTTTTCAGCAAACCACCAGGGCACAAGATTTTTTAACAGGACATCAAACGAATAGACGCTCATCAATGATCCCTGATAGACGCCCTCCTCGAATACCGGCGTATACACATCGAATTGCGCTCCTTGCGGAGTCTTGTAAGCGTTGGAATATACCGTCCTGGCCATTTTTTCAGCCATATCCAGCATCAGGCCTTGTGTGCCTGAGCCGGTTATGCGCTGAGTTACCGGCGGATTTGCCGCCATTCTCTGGTCGGAAATCAACGTATTACCGGCCGCATCCAGCCAGGCGATATAAAGAATATCCGCATTATTGCGCAACAGATACGCCATTCGCTGCCGAAAAAAAGGCCTTTTCCGTCGTTCCTGCGCCAGATCGCTCGCCAGCAGTTCCAGTTGTTCGGTGCTGCGTTTGATGTACTGGCTGGCGCTCTGCTCCAGCCACAGCACGTCGGCAATCATCGTCGAACGCTGTTCATCAGCTTCATCACGGCGTAGCACGAAATACAGCATGACCAACAATACCAGTAGCAATCCCATTGCTAGTTTGATCCCCAGCAACAACCAGTTTTGCCATTTAAGCGACGGAGCAGTCAGCAATCTTCTGGTTTTTTTTTCGGGAAAATCGGTAGAGACAGTCACACGACTCCTGTTTATATAAACAAGTAGCAAAAATCCGAAAAATGCTGCCTACTCTTGCAGAATCCAGCGCGTAATCTATTGCGTTGGCGCCGCCTTTCGGAAAACCACCCGACAGATTCGGGCAAATTCACAGCTCGCGCACCTCACCTAAGGTGTCATATACCACGCATTATGTGTTTCTGCCGAGTACCTGGATTTTGGGAAAACTTATTATAGTCACAAACGCTACCTGCCTGGTTCAGCGCATTCGTCAAAACATGGTCGGCAAGAAAATAATGCGGCAACAACGAATTTTTTCAGCCTGACAGATCGCATTTTGCGGCGTTGATCAATTTCACTTCTAACCCACACGACAAAAAACGCTACCGACAAATATCGATATGTATGGATTTAGGAAATATTTCTTGAGGAATTTGCCTGACAAACAATCCCAACAGAAAAAAACAAACGATATAGACACGTATGCAGAGCCAGATGAATCAAGCGGTCAAAAAATCAGCACGACTTCATTATATCTATTCAGGGAAACAGGCAATATGTTTATCACCGATACGCAAACCGACTTTATCTAGATCAGATCCGCCACAATACCGGCGAAACCGTCGTTCTAGGCAAAGTTGACGGATTTATTTTACCTCCCCAGTCAATCGACCATGATTTATATCAGCTTATTAATTGAGTAGCTGAAGTTTTATTATTTTTTCTAGTGCTATATTTTGCTGTGTATTTTGATTACTGACGGCAACAATAAAAAAGCCC
>CALHZD010000039.1 GCA_938040985.1 uncultured Propionivibrio sp. | reverse complement strand
CCGGGGCGGTCGCTGATGCTACCGCCCCTCCGTTCTTTGGGAAAAATATGCAAAATCAGAAAATTCGCCTGCGTTTGAAGGCTTTTGATTATCGACTGATTGATCAGTCGGCGCAAGAAATTGTTGAAACTGCTAAGCGTACTGGGGCTGTCGTTCGAGGACCGGTACCCTTGCCGACAAGGATCCAGCGTTTTGATATTCTGCGTTCGCCGCATGTTAATAAAACTTCGCGTGATCAGTTCGAAATTCGTACACACATGCGTCTAATGGATATTATTGATCCAACAGATAAAACAGTTGATGCGTTGATGAAACTTGATCTTCCTGCGGGGGTGGATGTTGAAATCAGATTGCAGTGAGTGGAATTTGTAGTTATAATTCCACCCCTTCGGTTGGTGGTAATCCCGTTGTGTTTGTAGTACTTACCGGCCAATCGCAGCCGGAAAGAGGAGAATAATCATGAGTTTAGGCCTTGTTGGGCGCAAGGTTGGCATGACGCGCATTTTTACCGATGATGGCTTGTCCATTCCGGTGACAGTGCTTGATGTGTCGAATAATCGCATTGCCCAAGTTAAAACACCTGAAAATGATGGTTATGCCGCGATTCAAGTAGTGTATGGTAAGCGCCGTCCTTCTCGGGTAAGTAAACCGTTGGTGGGGCATTTTGCTAAAGCCGGAGTTGAGGCGGGTGGTGTGCTCAAGGAGTTTGTTGTCGGTACTGATGACCTTGGCCGCTTTAAGCCGGGTGACCGAATCGGCGTCGATATTTTTAGCGTTGGACAGAAAATCGATGTGACGGGCCGTTCAATTGGTAAAGGTTTTCAAGGTGGTATCAAGCGCCATAATTTTGGTTCTCAGCGCGCCTCTCATGGTAACTCGGTATCACATAATGCTCCTGGATCCATTGGTATGAATCAAGATCCTGGGCGTGTTTTTCCGGGTAAAAAAATGTCTGGTCATATGGGTGATGCCAAGCGAACGCAGCAAAATCTTGAAGTGATTCGCGTTGATGTTGACCGTCAATTGTTGTTGGTTAAGGGTGCTGTTCCCGGCTCAAAAGGCTCGAGTCTGATCGTGCACCCTGCGGTTAAAGCGGGGGCATAAATGGAGCTCAGGTTGATTGATGATCTGGGTCAGGAGTCTGGTCGTATGCAGGCTTCCGATGACCTGTTTGCTCGTGAATATAATGAAGCGCTGGTGCACCAAGTGGTTGTGGCTTACCAGGCCAATGCGCGCAGTGGCAATCGGGCACAGAAGGATCGTGGTCAGGTCAGGCACACCACGACTAAACCTTTTCGTCAAAAAGGTACTGGCCGCGCGCGCGCCGGTATGTCTTCTTCACCTTTATGGCGTGGTGGTGGGCGAATCTTTCCAAATTCCCCGGATGAAAATTTTAGCCAGAAATTAAATAAAAAAATGTATCGTGCTGGAATGGCGTCAATTCTTTCTCAGCTGGTACGCGAGGATCGTTTGTCAGTAATCGACTCTTTTGTTATTGATGTGCCAAAAACTAAGGTTTTTGCACAAAAGATCAAGAATATGGGTTATGGCCCAGTGTTGGTCGTAACTGATAGTCTTGATGAGAATATTTATTTGGCGTCGCGTAATTTGCCGAATGTGTTGGTGCTGGGTGTCAATGAGGCAGATCCTGTGTCGTTAATTCGTTTTCCAAAAGTGCTGGTGACTAAAAAAGCGGTGGCCAAGTTTGAGGAGATGTGGGGATGAATCAACAGCGTTTGATGCAAATATTGCTAGCGCCCCAGATTTCTGAGAAGGCGACTTATATTGCTGACAAAAATGGACAGATAATTTTCCGCGTTATTGCTGATGCAAGTAAGCCTGAAGTTAAAGCGGCGGTTGAGTTACTGTTTAAAGTAGTTGTTAAATCAGTACAGATTGCCAATATAAAAGGTAAGCAAAAGCGTTTTGGTCGTGGCACAGGTGTGCGTAAAAGTTGGAAAAAAGTCTATATTAATCTGATGCCTGGTCAAGAGATCAATTTTGTTGATGGGGGGGCTGCATAATGGCGCTCGTCAAGGTTAAACCGACATCGCCAGGGCGTCGCGCTGTCGTCAGGGTTGTTACGCCAGGTTTGCATAAGGGAAAAGCGTATGCACCTTTGCTTGAGTCGCAGTCAAAGAAAGCGGGGCGTAATAATAATGGACATATTACGACGCGTCACCAAGGTGGCGGGCATAAGCAACATTACCGGGTTATTGATTTTAAGCGAAATAAAGATGGCATTCCTGCTAAAGTTGAGCGTTTAGAGTACGATCCCAATCGTACAGCAAATATCGCTTTGCTGCTTTATGCGGACGGAGAGCGGCGGTATGTAATTGCCGCTAAGGGTTTGGTTGTTGGTCAGCAGATTCTGAGTGGCGTTGATGCTCCAATCAGGTCTGGCAATGCATTGCCTATTCGTAATATTCCCGTTGGTACAACGATTCATTGCGTGGAAATGATTCCTGGGAAAGGTGCCCAGTTAGCACGTTCTGCGGGGGCGTCTGTGCAGTTGTTGGCGCGCGAAGGTGTGTATGCTCAGCTTCGTTTGCGATCAGGAGAGGTGCGCCGTGTACATGTGGAATGTCGTGCGACGGTGGGTGAGGTTGGTAACGAAGAGCATAGCCTGCGCTCAGTTGGTAAGGCTGGCGCCAATCGCTGGCGTGGTATTCGCCCGACCGTTCGTGGTGTGGTTATGAATCCAATTGATCACCCGCATGGTGGCGGGGAAGGAAGAACCTCGGCTGGTAGGGATCCAGTGAGTCCGTGGGGAGTTAAAACTAAAGGTTATCGTACGCGTAGTAATAAACGTACGAATTCGATGATCGTGCAGCGTCGTCACAAACGTTAAGAGGTAAAGATACTATGGGACGTTCTGTCAAAAAAGGCCCGTTTGTCGATGCTCATTTGATCAAAAAGGTCGACGCTGTGCGTACGACCAGCGATAAGCGGCCGATTAAAACGTGGTCACGCAGGTCAACAATTTTGCCGGATTTCGTAGGCCTGACTATTGCTGTTCATAACGGTAAGCAACATATTCCGGTTTATGTTACGGAAAATATGGTGGGCCATAAACTTGGTGAGTTTTCTTTGACCCGTACTTTTAAGGGTCATACTGCCGGAAAAAAAGCGAAGAAGTAGGGGATATATATGGAAACTCGTGCTATTTTGCGCGGCGTCCGCTTGTCCGACCAAAAAGGACGTTTGGTGGCTGACCAGATTCGCGGTTTGTCGGTCAGTAAGGCGCTGGATATTCTTACTTTTAGTTCGAAAAAAAGTGCTGGTATTATCAAAAAGGTTTTAGAGTCGGCGATTGCTAATGCTGAACATAATGACGGTGCTGATATTGATGAACTGAAGATTAAATCAATTTATGTTGAAAGGGGTATGGTTCTTAGGCGTTTTACCGCTCGTGCTAAGGGGCGTGGCAATCGGATCAGTAAGCCGACATGTCATATTTTCCTGACCGTTGGGAGCTAAAGGAAGAGTAATGGGACAAAAAATACACCCGACTGGTTTTCGCTTGGCGGCAACGCATGACTGGTCTTCGCGTTGGTATGCAAATAGTAAAGAGTTTGCCAGCATGCTGAACCAGGACGTACAAGTTCGTGATTTTCTTAAAGAAAAACTAAAACACGCTTCTGTTGGCCGAGTTCTAATCGAACGTCCAGCAAAAAATGCTCGTGTAACGATTTTTTCCGCACGTCCAGGCGTTGTGATTGGTAAAAAAGGCGAAGAGATTGAAAATCTTCGTTCGGCTTTGCAAAAAATTATGGGCGTACCAGTACATATTAGTATTGAGGAAATACGTAAACCAGAGCTTAGCGCCCAACTAATTGCTGATTCGATTACACAGCAGCTTGAAAAGCGGATTATGTTTCGTCGGGCTATGAAGCGCGCAATGCAAAATGCCATGCGTCTTGGCGCTCAGGGGATAAAGATTATGAGTTCTGGGCGTCTTAATGGCGCAGAAATTGCTCGCTGCGAGTGGTACCGCGAAGGCCGCGTTCCACTTCATACTTTACGTGCGGATATTGATTATGCAACTTCGGAAGCGCTGACAACATACGGAATTATTGGTGTTAAGGTTTGGGTTTATAAAGGTGAGACACTTGACCGAAATGAGCGCGCGGCTTTGGTGCCGGAAGCAGCTGAAGAATCTGCGCGAAAAGCACGTCGTGCTGTGAAGTTGCCAGGCGATGGCGATGCAAAACCGCGGACACAAACTATAAAAATGAAATCTGGTGCAAAAAAAGAGGATGTTTCACCATACGATGAGACAAAACTGCCGACAAGGCGCGTAAGAAAGGCGGGAACCGAAGATGCTGCAACCAACTAGAAGAAAATATCGCAAGGAGCAGAAGGGACGTAATACTGGTTTAGCGACGCGTGGCGTCAAAGTCAGTTTCGGAGATTTTGGCCTTAAGGCTACTGAACGTGGGCGTCTTACGGCACGCCAAATCGAGGCAGCGCGTCGTGCTATGACGCGTCATATTAAGCGTGGCGGCCGTATTTGGATTCGCATTTTCCCAGACAAGCCAATTTCAAAAAAACCTGCAGAGGTGCGTATGGGTAACGGTAAAGGTAACCCTGAGTATTATGTTGCCGAAATCCAGCCCGGTAAGGTTCTTTATGAAATGGATGGTGTCGACGAAGCTTTGGCGCGCGAGGCGTTTGCGTTAGCGGCAGCCAAATTGCCTATTTCGACAACTTTCGTCACACGCATGGTAGGGTAAATATGAAAGCTAGCGAACTCAGGGTAAAAAATATTGATGAGCTGCACAAAGAGTTACTTGATTTGCTCAAAATGCAATTTAACCTGCGTATGCAATCAGCGACTCAGCAGCTAAATAATCACAGTCAGCTCGCTAAGGTGCGCCGTGATATTGCGCGTGTTCGCACTCTTATCCATGAAAAGGCAGAATAAGTCATGAGTGAAAAAAAAATGATTAAGCGCATGCTGATCGGGCGCGTAGTAAGTGACAAAATGGAAAAAACAGTGACGGTACTGGTCGAACGCCGTGTCAAACATCCAATGTATGACAAAATTATTGTTCGCTCTAGTAAATATCATGCGCACAATGATGCCAACATGGCAAAAATTGGTGATCTTGTTGAAATTCAAGAGAGTCGCCCCTTGTCGAAAACTAAAGCTTGGTTTGTAGTCAGATTAGTAGAAAAGGCTGTTATGATTTAAGCCTTGCTATTTTTTATTATTAGAGATAAAATCTACTTCTCAGACTTTCCCTTTGAGAAAAGGTAGTCTTTCTCTCAACACAGGGTCCAAAACTGGCCGCAAATTGCTAAAAGCGTGCGGAACAAGTTGGAGAGTTAAATAATGATTCAAATGCAAACAATTTTAGACGTCGCAGATAACACTGGCGCGCGTTCAGTAATGTGCATTAAAGTGCTTGGCGGTTCCAAGCGCCGGTATGCTGGTGTTGGAGATGTTATCAAGGTCAGTGTTAAAGATGCCGCTCCACGTGGTCGTGTCAAAAAAGGTGATGTTTATAGTGCAGTTGTTGTGCGCACGGCTAAGGGCGTTCGTCGTCAAGATGGTTCGCTGGTTAAATTTGATAGTAATGCGGCTGTGCTTCTCAATAATAAATTAGAACCGATTGGTACGCGTATTTTTGGGCCTGTGACACGCGAGTTGAGGAGTGAACGATTTATGAAAATTGTATCGCTGGCACCGGAAGTTTTGTAAGGAGCGGCCATGGAAAAAATTCGTAAGGGCGATGAGGTGGTAGTTATTGCCGGTAAAGACAAGGGAAAGCGAGGTGTAGTGCTTCGTTATGTCAAGGTTGGGTATGTTGTGGTGGAAGGGGTCAATCGCGTTAAAAAGCATGCCAAGCCGAATCCGGTTAAAGGAGTTGTTGGCGGCCTTTTAGAAAAAGATATGCCAATACATGTTTCAAATATTGCTATTTATAATCCTTTGGCTAAAAAAACAGATCGGGTTGGATTTAAATGGATTGATGATGGCAAAAAGAAAGTGCGTATTTTTAAATCCAATGGTGAAGTCGTGGGGGCGTAAGGATTATGGCGCGTTTACTAGATCACTATAAAAACCATATAGTGAAAGATCTAATAGAAAAATTTGGCTATAAATCGGTCATGGAAGTGCCTCGTATTACCAAAATAACCTTAAATATGGGTGTTGGTGAGGCTGTGGCAGACAAAAAAATTCTTGAATTTGCCGTAAATGATATGGCTAAAATTTCGGGGCAAAAGCCAGTTATTACTAAAGCGCGTAAATCAATTGCTGGTTTTAAAATCCGCGATGGCTATCCTATTGGTTGTATGGTGACGCTGCGTAGTTTGCGCATGTACGAGTTTATTGATCGTTTGGTAACAATTGCTTTGCCCAGAGTGCGTGATTTTCGCGGCATTTCAGGTAAAGGTTTTGATGGGCGTGGTAATTATAATATGGGAATTAAAGAGCAAATTATTTTTCCTGAAATTGAGTACGATAAAATCGATGCGTTGCGTGGAATGAATATTAGTGTGACAACGACTGCAAAGACTAATGAAGAAGCGAAAGCTTTATTGGTTGCGTTTAAATTTCCGTTTAGAAATTGAGGAAAAGATGGCGAAACTTGCATTAATCAATCGAGAAGCTAAGCGTCGTAAGATGGTTGAAAAGTTTAAGATTAAGCGAGCGGCCTTGGATGCGGTGATTCATGATAACAGTCGTAGTAAGGAAGAGCGTGATAATGCGCGCTTAAAATTACAGAATTTACCCCGTAACTCCAGTCCAGTTCGTTTGCGTAATCGTTGTCAGCTAACAGGTCGTCCGCGTGGCGTTTTTCGTAAGTTTGGTTTGGGACGAGGTAAATTGCGCGATTTTGTGATGCGCGGTGAAGTTCCAGGTGTAACTAAGGCCAGCTGGTAGGTGGGAGGAAGGTTATGAGTATGAGCGATCCGATCAGCGATATGCTGACACGTATTCGCAATGCCCAGATGGCAAATAAGGTGTCTGTTGTTATGCCGTCTTCAAAACTTAAATTAGCTATTGTTAAAGTATTAAAAGAAGAAGGCTATATAGATGGCTATTCAGTTCGTGAGCAAGATAAAAAATCAATTCTCGAAATTGACTTGAAATATTATGCAGGTCATCCAGTGATTGAGCGTATTGACCGTGTTTCAAAGCCTGGCTTACGAATTTATAGAGGAGTTAACGATATTCCTCGTGTAATGAATGGCTTGGGGGTTGCGATTGTGTCAACGCCTAAAGGAGTGTTGACTGATCGCAAAGCTCGCGCCGCTAATGTTGGTGGTGAAGTGTTGTGTGTTGTTGCCTAAGCTGAGGGGAAATTATGTCCCGTGTTGCTAAAAATCCAATAGTTTTACCGTCGGGAGTAGAAGTTGTTTTGGGACGGAAAAAAATTTCTGTTAAAGGACCGTTGGGTCTTATTGAAATGGATGCTAATCCTGCGGTTGAAATTGGGAAAGAAGGCACATCGTTGTTGTGTAGCCCTACTGATGAGTCTGTGAGCGCTAATACTTTGTCAGGAACGATACGGGCAATTCTCGCTAATATGGTGACAGGTGTTAGTCAAGGATTTGAGCGTAAATTAGTTTTGCATGGTACTGGGTACCGTGCTCAGGTGCAGGGCGATACATTAAATTTGATGTTAGGGTTTTCTCATCCTGTGGTATATAAGATGCCTGTTGGCATCAAATGTGAAACGCCTTCGCAAACTGAAATTCTTATTAAGGGGGTTGACAAACAGTTGGTTGGTCAGGTAGCAGCAGAGATTCGGGCATATCGAAAACCTGAGCCATATAAAGGTAAAGGTGTGCGCTATTCTGACGAAGTTGTCATTCTTAAAGAAACTAAGAAAAAGTAAAGGTGCGTTAAATGGTTAAAAAAAATCAAGCGCGCTTGCGTAGAGCTCGCCAAACCCGGCTTAAAATTGCAGAGCTAAGGATGTTGCGTTTGTCGGTGCATCGAACAAATCTTCATATTTATGCCCAAATTTTTTCGTCTTGTGGTTCTAAGGTTTTAGCTTCAGCATCAACTCTTGATTTAGAAGTTCGTAAAAATATTGCGAATGGTGGAAATGCCAAAGCGGCAACGGTTGTTGGTAAATTAATTGCCGAGCGTGCAAAAAAAATAGGAGTTGAGCATGTGGCCTTCGATAGAGGAGGATTTCAATATCATGGGCGAATTAAAGCGCTAGCTGAGGCTGCGCGTGAAGCTGGGCTTAAATTCTAGGTCACTTAAAAAGATCGGAGTAAAGGTTTATGGCAAAACCACAAAGTAAAAAAACGCAACAGGTCGATAAGCCGGATGATGGCCTGCGTGAGAAAATGGTTTCGATTAATCGAGTGACCAAAGTTGTGAAAGGTGGGCGGATTCTTGGTTTTGCGGCATTGACTGTTGTCGGTGATGGTGATGGGCGCGTTGGCATGGGTAAAGGTAAGTCACGTGAAGTTCCTGTGGCCGTACAAAAAGCAATGGAAGAAGCTCGTCGTCGTATGGTTCGGATCAGTCTTAAAGGTGGAACCTTGCATCATGCCCTTGTTGGTCGTCATGGCGCTTCAGTTGTTATGATGCAACCCGCGCCTGAGGGAACGGGAATTATTGCTGGAGGTGCTATGCGTGCGGTGTTTGATGTTCTGGGAATGACCAATGTTGTTGCTAAAGCGCATGGTTCGACAAATCCGTATAATATAGTCCGCGCTACGATCAATGGTTTAATGACGATGAATACTCCTGCTGAGATTGCTGCAAAACGTGGCAAGTCTATAGAAGAAATTATGGAATAAAAATGGCTGAAAAAAAAATTAAAGTAACTCTTGTTAAGAGTTTAATCGGTACAAAGCAATCACATCGTGCTACTGTGCGTGGTTTAGGCTTGCGTCGCCTAAATAGCAGCGCTGAGTTACAAGATACTCTAGCGATTCGCGGTATGGTTCATAAAGTCGCTTATCTCGTAAAGTGTGAGGTTGTAAGATGAAGCTCAATACTATTCAGCCGGCGAATGGCGCAAATCATGCCAAGCGGCGCCTTGGTCGGGGTATCGGCTCTGGTTTGGGGAAAACTGCTGGGCGCGGTCATAAAGGCCAAAAATCGCGCGCAGGAGGTTTTCACAAGGTAGGGTTTGAAGGTGGGCAAATGCCATTGCAGCGTCGTCTACCGAAACGTGGTTTTATCTCTTTAACTAATTCGCGTAATGCAGAAATTCGTTTGTCAGAAATTGATCCTTTACCTGTTGATGAAATTGATTTGTTGACGCTTATACAGGCCGATTTGGTTTCACAGCATGCATTATCAGCTAAAGTAATATTGTCTGGAAAAATCATGCGTAAAGTGACACTTAAAGGTGTTGGTGTAACTAAAGGCGCAAAAACCGCAATTGAAGCGGCTGGCGGTTGTGTTGTGGAATAGATTTTATTTTTTAATAGTGATATCTCTTGGCTACTAATTTTTCCCAAGTCAACAAAGGAAGTAAATACGGCGATCTTAAGCGCCGCCTTTTCTTTTTACTTGGCGCCTTGATTGTATATCGTATTGGCGCACATATTCCTGTGCCTGGAATTAATCCTCAGGTGCTCAGTGAATTGTTTGGTAATCAGCAAGGCGGCATTTTGGGAATGTTTAATATGTTTTCGGGTGGCGCTTTACGGCGTTTCACAATTTTTGCGCTCGGAATTATGCCGTATATTTCTTCTTCAATTATTATGCAATTAATGACGCATGCAAGCCCTTATCTTGAAGCGCTCAAAAAAGAAGGTGAGGCAGGGCGGCGTAAGATTACTCAATATACTCGCTACGGTACGGTCGTATTGGCTTTGTTTCAAGGTATCGGTATTGCCATTGCAGTCGAATCACAACAGGGGTTGGTGCTTAACCCTGGGTTGATGTTTCGTTTTGTTACTGTAACGACTTTGTTAACAGGCACAATGTTTTTGATGTGGTTAGGAGAACAAATCACAGAGCGTGGCTTGGGAAACGGTATCTCTATTATCATTTTTTGTGGGATCGCAGCAGGATTGCCCAGTGCAGTCGTTGGAATGCTTGAGTTGGTTAAAAATGGAGCTATGCATCCACTTTCAGCTTTATTTATTTGCGTTTTAGTTGTTGTTGTGACGGGTTTAGTTGTATTTATTGAGCGCGGTCAGCGAAAAATTTTAGTAAATTATGCTAAACGGCAAATTGGAAATAAACTATATGGCGGTCAGGCATCTCACTTGCCGCTTAAATTAAATATGTCGGGTGTTATTCCACCAATTTTTGCTTCATCTATTATTTTATTTCCTGCAACTTTGGCTGGATGGTTTGGCTCTGGCGATTCGATGCGTTGGCTTAGAGACTTGGCGGCTGGTTTATCTCCAGGGCAGCCTGTTTATGTGATTTTATATGCGGTGGCAATTATATTTTTCTGTTTTTTTTATACTGCATTGGTATTTAATCCTAAAGAAACTGCAGACAACCTGAAAAAAAGTGGTGCATTTGTACCAGGTATTCGTCCAGGTGAACAGACTGCTCGTTATATTGATAAAATTTTGATGCGTTTAACTTTGCTTGGCGCAACCTATATTACAGTTGTGTGTTTGTTGCCAGAGTTTTTGATTCTTAAATGGAATGTGCCATTTTATTTTGGTGGAACTTCATTGCTAATTATTGTTGTGATTACAATGGATTTTATGACGCAAGTTCAGTCTTATCTTATGTCGCAGCAGTACGAAGGTCTCCTTAAAAAAGCAAATTTTAAAGGGACTGGCTTATCAGCCAGATAACACATGGCAAAAGAAGATCTGATTGAAATGCAGGGAGAAATAATTGAAAACCTGCCGAATGCGACATTTAGGGTAAAGCTGGAGAACGGTCATATTGTTTTAGGATTTATTTCGGGGAAAATGCGTATGCATTACATTCGAATTCTGCCTGGTGATAAAGTTACGGTTCAGTTAACACCTTATGATTTAACTCGAGCTAGAATTGTTTTTCGAGCTAAATAAAGAATTTGTACGTAATTGATTATGCAGGGCCGAGATCCGCTGTATATCCAACATAAAAAATAGGAGTGAATTATGAAAGTATTGGCCTCTGTTAAACGCATTTGCCGTAAATGCAGAATTATTAGACGGCACGGTGTTGTGCGAGTGATTTGTTCTGATCCGAGACACAAACAGCGACAGGGGTAATCATTTTACTTGAATGATTAAGAATGTAATTGTTAGTTTTGTTTATTTTGGGGTAAATCAATGGCCCGGATTGCAGGAGTAAATATTCCTAATCACCAACATGCTGAAATTGCATTAACTGCAGTTTATGGTATTGGTCGTAGTCGTGCGCAACAAATTTGCGACGCTATAGGTATTGTGCGTTCAACCAAAGTCAAAGATCTGACGGATGCGGAGATGGATCGCTTACGTGAGCAAGTTGCAAAATATACAGTTGAAGGCGATTTACGGCGCGAAGTAACGATGAGCGTTAAGCGTCTAATGGATCTTGGATGTTACCGTGGTCTTCGGCACCGCAAAGGTTTACCTGTCCGTGGTCAACGGACGCGCACTAATGCACGGACGCGCAAAGGTCCGCGTAAAGCTATTGCTGCCAAAAAATAGAAATAGGGATTTTATACATCATGGCTAAAACTGCAACGAAGGTTCGTAAGAAGGTAAAAAAGAATGTCGCTGAAGGCGTTGCTCATATTCATGCATCGTTTAATAATACGATTATTACGATTACTGACCGTCAAGGTAATGCTTTGGCATGGGCAACTTCTGGAGGAGCAGGGTTTAAAGGTTCGCGCAAAAGTACACCATTTGCAGCACAGGTGGCGGCTGAAGCTGCTGGAAAAGTCGCTGTTGAATATGGCGTTAAAAATTTAGAGGTTCGTATTAAAGGCCCTGGACCAGGGCGCGAATCTTCTGTTCGGGCGCTTAATGCGCTCGGGATGAAGATTTCTATGATTACTGACGTGACGCCAATTCCACACAATGGTTGTCGGCCTCCTAAAAAACGCCGAATCTAGAGAGAAATCGCAGTGGCTTGGAATGTTAAAAGTCTTAATCTGAGATTTTTAATCAGAAGTTATTGCGAGCCATTCGGGCGGTTAGTTAAAGGATGAGACATGCAAGATAGTGGACTTCTAAAACCACGTATTATTGATGTGCAGAGTTTGTCTCCAGTGCACGCCAAGGTAATAATGGAGCCTTTTGAACGGGGGTATGGTTATACGCTGGGTAATGCTTTGCGCCGTATTTTGCTTTCATCAATGCCAGGATATGCCGCAACAGAGGTTGTGATTGATGGTGTATTACATGAATATTCGACCATTGATGGCGTTCAGGAAGATGTGGTTGATATTCTTCTAAATCTCAAAGGGGTTGTTTTTAAGCTGCATAATCGTGATGAAGTTGTTTTGCAGCTTACAAAAGAAGGTGAAGGCGTCGTTCGTGCTGAGGATATTGTTCTTTCTCATGATGTTGAAATTATTAACCCCGATCATGTTATTGCGCATATTTCACCGGGCGGAAAGTTATCCCTTGAACTGAAAGTAGAAAAAGGCCGTGGTTATGTACCGGGAAATATTCGTCGCATTGGTGATGGTGGTAGAAATATTGGCAAACTGATTCTTGACGCCTCATTTAGTCCTATTCGGCGTGTTAGCTATTCAGTAGAGAATGCACGTGTTGAGCAACGTACTGATCTTGATAAGCTGATTATGGAAATTGAAACCAATGGTGTACTTGAGCCAGAGGAATCAGTTCGTATGGCAGCCCGCGTATTGATGGAGCAATTATCTGTTTTTGCTGATCTGGAAGGTACGGCGTTACCAGTTGAGCATCAGAAATCTATTCAGATCGATCCTTTACTACTGCGTCCGGTGGATGACCTTGAGCTGACAGTTCGTTCAGCAAATTGCCTAAAAGCTGAAAATATTTACTATATTGGTGACTTGATTCAGCGAACTGAAAATGAACTTTTGAAAACACCGAACTTGGGCCGTAAGTCACTTAATGAAATTAAAGAAGTACTAGCTGCCCGTGATTTGTCATTGGGTATGAAACTCGAAAATTGGCCGCCGGCGGGCCTTGACAAATAACCGCCCAGGCAAAAAGGAAGGAATCGATATGCGTCACCGTTTGGGGCTTCGTAAACTTAATCGTACTAGTTCGCATCGCTTGGCTATGTTGAGAAACATGACTGTTTCTTTGCTTCGCCATGAAACAATTAGAACAACTTTACCTAAGGCAAAAGAACTGCGTCGTGTCGCCGAGCCGATTATTACTTTGGGTAAAAAGCCGAGCCTGGCGAATCGCCGCTTGGCTTTTGATCGCTTGCGCGATCGGGAGATCGTGGTCAAACTGTTCGATGAATTGGGGCCGCGCTATGCCGCACGCAATGGGGGCTACCTGCGTATTCTTAAGTGTGGTTTTCGCGATGGCGACAATGCGCCGATGGCTTTGGTGTCTTTGCTGGATCAACCCGAAGTTGTTAGTGAGGATACGGCTAAATCACAAGCCAACTAATCTTTAAATGCTTTTAGAGCCCCGGCAGGAGAGATCTTTCCGGGGCTTTTTTGTACGTATAGAAAGCGGCACAAGACGGTATTGTAGGTAAAATCTTTAGAAAATTTTGTATTTCCGGCTAAGATGGCATGTTCTCTTTGACTCGTTTCTTCGATGTTCGACTAATGTGTTTCAATGATAATTTTTGTGACCAGGAATGGAAGAAACCATGGAAAAAATAATAGTTTCTACCGCTAAGGCTCCTTCGGCTATTGGTGCCTACTCACAAGCGGTCAGAGTCGGTGATGCCGTGTATCTATCTGGCCAGATTGGTTTGGATCCGGCAAACATGGAAATGGTCGAAGGTATTGATGCGCAAATTGTCCGTGTCTTCGAAAACTTGAAAGCCGTTGCCGAGGCAGCGGGAGGATCGTTGTCCGATATCGTCAAGGTCAATGTCTATTTGACCGATTTGGAATATTTTGCCAAGGTCAACGAGACGATGTCCCGTTACTTTGCTGTTCCTTTTCCAGCGCGGGCGGCCGTAGGGGTGGCCGCGTTGCCACGAAAAGCGCTGGTCGAGGCGGATGCTGTGATGGTGCTCCCGATGCGCGCGCAATAACGGCAAGGCGTTGGTGTCTGCGTTGGCACCTGATCTGCGCAGCAACGCATAACCGACCCCATTCAAATGACGATGGCGGCTGATCAAATCATTGCTTCGCCGGCAATCAAGGCCAAGCTGCGTAAGCTTGGACTGATCCGGCGCGATGATCTCATTCTGCATTTGCCGGCGCGTTATGAAGATGAAACTGTAATCACGCAGATTGCGGCGGCATCCAATGGCATGACAGTTCAGATCGAGGCCGTCGTGCTTGATGTTTCCGTGCAATTTCGCCCGCGCCGTCAGTTGGTTGCGCGTGTTGCCGATGCCAGTGGCGAACTGTACATACGTTTCCTAAATTTTTATGGGAACCAGGTTAAACAACTCGAGAAAGCGCACGAGGAAAAAGCGCCGTTGCGATTGTTCGGAGAAATTCGTTTAGGGTTTTTCGGCGCGGAAATGGTGCATCCACGCTATCGGCTGGCAAGCCAGACGGTACTTCCTGATGCACTGACGCCGGTCTATCCGACGACCGCCGGTTTGTCACAAGCGATATTGCGCAAACAAATTCTGTCGGCGCTGAAAAGTGCCGACCTGTCCGAGCTGATTGACCCCGCCTGGCGGGATGCCCATGATTTCCCGGCATTTGACCAGGCGGTACG
>CALHZD010000038.1 GCA_938040985.1 uncultured Propionivibrio sp. | reverse complement strand
CCCCAGTTGAATTCGCGCACGCCTTCCAGGCGCAGTCCGCCGCGCAGCAGCGCCAGCCCGCGGCGGATGCCGGAAATTGCGGCTACCCGGTTGATTTCTTCGTCGGTGGCCGGCGCGGCCCTGGCCGGCATACCGATGCGGCGGCCGAGCGCCTCGTCCGCCAGATTGCCATAGAAATTTGGCTGTCCGGAGAGGCGCGCATACAGCGCCTGGGCCGCCTCGGCATTGCCCAGCGCCGCTTCCGCGCGGCCCCGCCAGTAAATCCAGGCCGGTTGCGCCGCCAGTTCGGGCGGCAGCGCTTCGATCGCGGTACGCACGCTTGCCCAGTCCTGCGCACGCAGGGCGGCGCGCACTTTCCATTGGCTCACTTCGTCGGAAAGCGCGGCCTGACCGGCCTGACGGAACCAGAATACCGCTTCCGGCAGATGCTGCTGCGCCGCTTTCCAGCCGATCTGCCCCCATGCCCAGCCTCTTGCTTCGGCAGGCAGTTTCGCTTCGATGCGCTCCATCTGCGTTGCCGCCGCTGCCGGGTCGGTGCGCGCAATGCGGCCGACGGCCAGCGCCGCCAGCTCCTGGTATCTCCGTTCGGAAAGCGCGCCGGCCGGCAACTTGACCAGCCACTTCACGGGCGATTTGTTAAATGCCTGCATCGTGTTGGCGTCCGGCGTCTGGCTTTCGGGCAGATAGTTCATGGTGTAGCGCGCGCTGGTGAGGCGGTTGGCCTCGAACTGACGGCGAATGCGCGCCCAGACATCATCGACCTGTACGCGCTCGTTGATGATCAGCGCTTCCAGCACCGGGTAGCAGGCATCCGGCGTATCGACGAGCTTGAGCCACAAAGGCATCGCTTCATCAAGTGCGCCGACCTCGCCCCGCGCCAGCCGCCGTTGCAGCGCGTAGCAGGTGATTTCCTGGTCCGTTTGTTGCAAGCCCGGATAGTCGGCGTCAAACACCTCCCAGCGCGCTTCCTTGCCCATCGCGCGCAGCCAATCGCCGCGCAGTTTGTCGGCGATGTAGCTACCGTCGTTGCGTTGCAGAAAGTCGCGTATTTGCGCCGGATCGACGTCTTTCAACTCAGGCTGCAAGCGCCAGTAGTCGAGATAGACGGAGAGCTCTTCCCCCTGAAAACCGGGGGCAAGACGCTCAAGCGCATCCTGGTCGCCGGTTTTGGCGGCATCGCGCGCGGCCAGCAAGATTTCGGGGGCAACCTCGGCCACGGCGGAAAAGGGCGAACACAGGCAGACACAGGCAAAAACAAGGGCAAGCAATGATTTCATGGTAGGCTGGACGGGCAGGTGCATCAGGCAAGGCAAACAGAGGGTGAAGTTTAAATGGCTTCGGCGGGCATCAGGAAAAACGGCAAGGCGATGAAACAGCCGCATTACGCAGAGAACGGGATCCGGGCCGGCAGACGGCGCCTGCGATACGTTTCTGTTTTCGGATAACACAGCGTTTCGAGCATACCACATGGATAAGCGCTTCACGCCGAAGGGGACGTCCGGAATCGATTCCGGCGCCTCCGAGGCAAGGATAAAAGATCAGCGGCGGCAGCTCCGTTTGCAGGCGCTGGCTGCGCGCGAGGCCTTATCGCAGGCGCAGTGTGCACAGTATTCCGAAGCCATTCGCCGCCACGTGCGGGAGGCTTTCCCGCGCCTGGCCGCACAGCGCGTAGCCTTTTGCTGGCCGATTCGCAACGAGCCGGATCTGCGCCCGTTGATGACCGCCTGGCTGGTCGCGGGCGCGCCCGGATTCATGGCCTTGCTGCCCGTTGTCGAGGCGCCCGCGCGTCCGCTCGTTTTCCGCGCCTGGACGCCGCAAAGCGCCATGATCACGGATCGCCACGGCATTCCTACGCCGGTTTCCGGCGAATCCGCCGTGCCGGAAGCGCTGCTGATTCCGGTCAATGCCTTTGATGCGCAAGGCTACCGGATCGGCTACGGCGGCGGTTTCTTTGACCGCACGCTGGCGGCGCTGGCGCAAATTCCTGGCCAGCCGCGGCCGCTGGCGATCGGCGTGGGCTACGCGCAGGCGCGCGTTGAGACGACCTACCCGCAGGCGCACGACGTACCGCTCAACGCCGTGGTTACGGAAGCGGGCGTGCATTGGCCGCCCCCTCTGAAATAGCGGCTTACCGTTAAAAATACGGCGTTGGCTTCGCCTTACCGTACTGAGTGTACTGCCTGCGGCTTGCCGCCTTGTCTTTTGGCAAAGTCGCGCCGCCATTTAAGCTTGCCGAGTTCCCCGTGAAATCCGAAAGAACAGGCCAGAAAACATAAAATTCCCTGAAGCCCTTTAAATACGCGGGGCTCAGGGCATCAAAAAACATAAACCGGAGAAATAGCAGTTGCCTCGCCAGGTTAAACCGCCATGTAAAAACGCCCCGGCGCATGGCGCGGGGCGTTGGCTTTTGGCAAAACCGGGCCGCTATTGGAGCAGCTAAATTTCCTGCCCGAAATCCTGTAAAAATGAGGAAGAAAACATAAAATGCCCTGAAGCCCTTTAAATACGCGGGGCTCAGGGCGTCAAAAAACATAAACCGGAGAAATAGCGGTTGCCTCGCCAGGTTAAACCGCCATTTAAAAACGCCCCGGCGCATGGCGCGGGGCGTTGGCTCTGGATGCTTGAACGGCGGGTCAGACTACGCCTTGCGCCAGCATGGCGTCGGCGACTTTCTTAAAGCCGGTGATGTTGGCGCCATTGACGTAGTTGATGTAGCCGTTTTCGGCGCCGTTGCTCACACAGTTCTCGTGAATGTTGCCCATGATCTCGAACAGGCGCTTGTCGACTTCCTCGCTCGTCCAGGACAGGCGCATGGCGTTCTGGCTCATTTCCAGGCCGGAGGTGGCGACGCCGCCGGCGTTGCTGGCCTTGCCCGGCGCATACAGAATCTTGGCGTTGATGAAGGCATGAACGGCGCCCAGCGTCGAGGGCATGTTCGCGCCTTCCGCCACGCAGGTGCAGCCGTTGGCGAGCAGGGTTTTGGCGTCCTGTTCGTCGAGTTCGTTCTGCGTTGCGCACGGCAGGGCGATGTCGCAGGGGACGCCCCAGGGCTTTTTCCCGTCGAAGTATTGGATGCCTTGCTCTTTGGCATAGACGGAGAGGCGTTCGCGGCGTTCGTTCTTCAGCTTCAGCAGCGCGTCGAACTGCGCTTCGCTCATGCCCTGATCGCCAAAGAGAACGTAGCCGTTGGAATCGGAAACGGTCAGCACCTTGGCGCCTTTCTGAAGTGCTTTTTCCGCCGCGTACTGCGCGACGTTGCCGGAACCGGAGATGAGCACTTTCTTGCCGGCGAAGGCGTCATTGCGGGTCTTGAGCATGCTTTCGGCAAAGTAAACCACGCCATAGCCCGTTGCCTGCGGGCGAATCAGGCTGCCGCCGTAGGTCAGCCCCTTGCCGGTGAGCACGGAGGTGAATTCATTGGCGATGCGCTTGTACTGGCCGTACAGATAGCCGATTTCGCGGCCGCCGACGCCAATGTCGCCGGCCGGTACATCAAGATCAGCGCCGATATGGCGGTACAGCTCGGTCATGAACGCCTGGCAGAAGCGCATCACTTCGGCGTCGCTTTTCCCTTTGGGGTCGAAGTCGGAACCGCCCTTGCCGCCGCCCATCGGCAGGGTGGTCAGCGCATTCTTGAACGTCTGCTCGAAAGCCAGGAATTTCAGCACGTCAAGGGTCACGGTCGGGTGGAAGCGCAGGCCGCCTTTGTACGGTCCGATGGCGGAGTTCATCTGGACGCGGTAGCCGCGATTGACTTGTACTTCTCCCTGATCATCCGTCCAGGCGACGCGAAAGAAAATGACGCGCTCCGGTTCGACGAGGCGCTCCAACAATTTATCTTTGGTGTACTTGGGATTTTTGGCGATGAACGGGGCGAGGCTGCCGAAGACTTCTTCGACCGCTTGGTGAAACACCTTCTGATCCGGGTCGCGCTGCTTGATTTTCTGGAATAAAGCGTCAAAGCCACTCATTTCAATGCTCCTATTGCTGAGGTTGTAAAAAATTGATGGGTTGCGAGGTCTGCCGACAAAATCAGCGCGTGTCGACGCACGATGACCATGAAGCATGAAGCTCGGCAGTCTCAGGGATTTCGTTCGCTACGCATCCTGCGGCGGCGGGACGGGCAGAATGCATTCGATCCATGCGCCGGGCAGGCAGACGGCGATTGCAGCCGGTGCGGGCAGAATCCGGTGTGATCGGCGCTGGAGAAAAAGCGGCAAGAAGAATGGGGAGAACGGGGAACGTGTGGGTAAGAGGCTGATGGCGCGAACCTGGAACGGGTTCGCGCCAAAGTGCTCTGCGGTGTCGATTCCTACCGTGTCTGCGTCGGGATTCTGCATGGTCTGAAGTTAAATGGCGCTATGCCACAATGGCGACGGATTATGCCTGAATTAGATGGTGTTTGTATAGAACATTATACTGACAGACACGAATCAAGTAGAGTCTTTGTTGGTAGGCCGTCGCGCATTTTTAGACACGGTCATGCGCGCGCCAACAGGCGAGATGGAATTTTGCCGAAATCTTACCGCGAGAAAGCTACGAGTGTGCCGCTGGCGCGTATTGGTTCCGGCTGTGCCGGCGGAACGGGCGAATCGGGCGAATGGTGGAGATTGCCCGATGCGTTGGCCCCAGAATCGCCGCGCATCTTTGGGATACGTCGGGGCAATGATCCGCAGATGCTGGCAAGCCTGCTTGCCCGCTGCAAGAACGATAGATGGGCTGTATTCGTTGGCGTTATCCGGGCCGGATGCGCCGGCGATGCGGACCGATACCGGCGCAGGTGATTGGACGATCTGTACGCCAGGGATGTAAAGAACCGTGGCGAACTGGAGTGTGTTCTTGCGCCGCCGGAGAAGGCAAAAAATAACTCGCCGGAGGCAGTCATCCGGCGTAGTCAAATAGGCGTCTAAGTGAAATGCCGGCTATGCCATGCACGGAAAACCAGCGGGGAGATGGGTGGAGAATAAGGTGATTGATGTTAGGCCGCCAGCGGCATGAGGTGCTCACGCATTTTCTGCATGGCTTTGCTTTCGATCTGGCGAATACGCTCTGCCGACACGCCAAATTCAGCGGCCAGTTCATGGAGGGTTGCGGTGTCGTCCGCCAGCCAGCGCGCCTCGACAATCCGCCGGCTACGTTCATCAAGGATGCCCAGGGCCGCTTGCAGGCCTTCGCCCTGCAAGTGATCTGCCGCCTGGCGCTCGAGTACGCGCATGGGTTCGTGACGGCTGTCTTCAAGATAAGCGATGGGGGCGACGGCGTCGTCTTCGTCATTGCCGGCATCAAGGGCCAAATCGCGGCCGCTCAGCCGCGTTTCCATTTCAGCGACTTCTTCCGGTTTGACGTTCAGTTGTTGCGAAATGTCGGCAATCTGCGCCGGACTTAGGGCTTCGCTGCCCGATTTGAGACTGCGCAGGTTGAAAAACAGCTTGCGCTGCGCCTTAGTCGTGGCAACCTTGACCAGACGCCAGTTACGCAGCACATACTCGTGAATCTCGGCCTTGATCCAGTGAATGGCAAACGATACCAGCCGTACGCCCTGCCGCGGGTCAAAACGCTTGACCGCCTTCATGAGGCCGATATTACCTTCCTGAATCAGGTCGGCGTGCGGCAAGCCGTAGCCCAAATAGCCCCGTGCGATCGAAACTACCAGCCGCAGATGAGAAAGCACCAGTTGACGCGCTGCTTCCAGGTCGTTTTCCTCATGAAAGCGCGTTGCCAGGCTGAATTCTTCCTCTTCCGTCAGAATCGGGAACTGTTTGGTCGACTGAATGTAGGCGTCGATGCTGCCTGTCGAAGCGATCACCGGAAGCGCCAGAGTTTGTGTCATAAAGTTTTTTATCTCCTTGAAAAACAATGATTACCGTTTTATAAGCAATGCGTCGCGCATATTTAGATGCTGGCACATTCATTTAGAACGCAATGAAGTTTAGCACTCTGCGCATGAGAGTGCTAAACCGAATGAAAGTTCCGTGTAGCAGTATGTAATCAGGCGCCAGAGATCCACGAAAGCATAGGAAAACCCTAAGGGGAAGTTTGCAATTTTCCATTGTAAATCAACTGATTAAAAGATATTTTTGACGGGTGCGAATCTTTCTTACCGGCACACTTCAACATTCCTGCTTTGTCATGAGCTATAAAGAAAGCAGGTAAAAGTGGAAGAGGCGAGCAAGGAGACGACATGGTTACGAAGGAAGCGTTCATGCGGGGGATGCACGCCCGGCTCAATGAGGCGAATCTTGAAATCGAACGGTTGATTACTCGGGAAGACCGGATTGATGCCGCCGCCTACGCTGAATACACACACCATATCAATACATTGCGGCATCGCTGTAATGCATTGCAGCGCGCCCTGGAAAAGTTCCAGGCCTGCCATGAAAATGGCGATGAGGCGAAAATCCTGCAATCCAGCGTGGATACGGCGTGGGAAATTCTTGCACAAACCTTGGACTCGGCGCGGGAACGTTTCCGCTAGGCCTCTGGCCCTGCTATGCGAAGTTCGAGGCGTCAACGATCGCTTCGCTGCTTATTGCATGACATTTGCCGTGAGGGACGCGCGCTGCATTGCTTGGAGGGGCAAGAAATTCCGCAAAATTGCGCTTAAAAAACCGTTTGTCGGATCGACATAATTTCTGATTGGTGCCATCTGCCAACATAACTATACAGTTGGTCGGTATATGCCGAGGCATGCGGTGGCGACTTTGGCGCAATGACTGCGGGATCGTCCCGCACAGGGCATACTAAATACGTGTAAAAAACGGCGCCTCTTGGCGATATAGTGCCAGAAATCAGCGGAGACCTCCTTTTATTTTCTATTCTTCTCGTGCCCTTCGTAGGCGTTGCGTAATAACAGGCTACGCTACCCTATGCACGCCAGGGCCGAGGCGATTATGCTTGCTTTTGCTAGGCATTTTTGCCGCGAAAGCCGCCGCGCGAAGCGGTGTTCAGGCCAATCTGCCAAAAAAAAACGGGTTGGCGGGGTTATGCGAGTTGGCGGCGCGCCATGATGAAATAGGCGGCCGTCGCCAGCGCGGCCAGTCCGGCGCAGGCGCTCATGGCGAGGGCCAGGCCAAGCGTCGATTGCCAGGCGATCGGTGCAATGACGCCGGCGATGAAGCTGCTGACCAGCGACTGGATGAAATTCTGGCATGAAGCCGCCGTGCCGCGCTGCTGCGGGAAATGGTCGAGCGCCAACAGGGTCAGGCTGGGCATGATGAGCGCCATGCCCAGTGTATAGACGGGGATGGGCAGGATGCTCAGCGGCAGCGAAGGCGGCCAGGCAAAGTTGATGCCGAGGTTGATGAGCGCGGCCAGCGCGATCAGCAGATAGCCATAAAGGATGGTGCGTCGGAGCGGCATCCGCCCGGCGGCCTTGCCGGACAGCCACGCCCCGCTCAGCATGCCGGCCATGGCCGGGCCGAACAGCCAAAGGAAGGCGGTGGCCGGTACGCCAAGATGGCGCACCAGAAATTCCGGCGCCGACATGAGGTAGACGAAAAAGCCGGAAAAGATGCAGCCTAGTCCCAGACTGGCGGCGAGGAATACGGGCGAAGCCATGATGCGCCAGTAGGCGCGCAGCAGATAGCCGGGGCGCAGGCTCTGCCGCTGTTCAACGGGCAATGTTTCCGGCAGATGGCGCCAGCAGGCGAAGATCAGCGCGGCGGCCAGCAGCATCATGAAGGCGAAAACCGATCGCCATCCCAGGCTGTTTTGCAGGTAGCCGCCGATCACCGGCGCAACGGCGGGCGCGACGGCGAACATCATGGTGATGTGCGACATCATGCGCTGCGCCGCCGGCCCGTTGAACAGATCGCGCACGATGGCGCGGCTGAGGATGACGCCGGCGCCGGCGGACATGCCCTGGATGGCGCGCAGCAGCCACAGATGTTCGATGCGCGTGGCGAATATGCTGGCGGCGCAGGCGAGCATGAAGACGGCAAGCGAGACGAGAATGACGCGGCGGCGTCCCAGCGCGTCGGAGATCGCGCCGTGCCAGAGCGACATCAGCGAAAACATGAACAGATACGCCGTCAATGTTTGCTGGACTTCCAGCGGCGTGGCGCGCAGCGATTCGCCGATGCTGTCGAGCGAGGGCAGATAAGTGTCCATGGCAAACGGGCCGATCGTCGACAACGCCGCCAGCAGCAGGGCGACGCCGCCGATGTCGCGCACGGAAGGGGAATTCTGCATTGACGTGTCCGGCTGTTTTTCTGCTACTCGCCGGCGAGGCGGCGATACTGGACGGCCTCGGCCACATGTGCGGCGCGAATGGTCTCGCTGCCGGCCAGATCGGCGATGGTGCGCGCCACTTTGAGGATGCGGTGATAGGCGCGCGCCGACAGTCCCAGTCGCTGCATCGCCTGCCGGAGCAGGTCGGCGCCGGCAGGGTCGGGCTGGCAGTAACGTTCGATCTCGCGGTTTCCCAGGCGGGCGTTGGTCTGCCCCTGCCTTGCCAGCTGCCGTTCGCGCGCTGCGCAGACGCGCCCGCGCACGGTGGCGGAAGACTCGCCGTCGGCCGGGCCTTGCAGGGCTTCCGGCGGCAGAGCGGGCACTTCGATAT
The DNA here is from genome assembly GCA_938040985.1 of uncultured Propionivibrio sp. Lineage (GTDB taxonomy): Bacteria > Pseudomonadota > Gammaproteobacteria > Burkholderiales > Rhodocyclaceae > Propionivibrio. The sequence continues at coordinate 5,141 of CALHZD010000038.1, read as the reverse complement.
GCAGGTCGATGCGGTCGAGCAGCGGGCCGGAGAGTTTTCCGCGATAACGCGCAATCTGGTCGGACGTGCACCGGCATTGACCGCCGGCGCTGCCCAAATGCCCGCAGGGACAAGGGTTCATTGCCGCGATCAGCTGGAATTGGGCGGGAAATTCGGCTTGCCGACCAGCGCGCGCAATGTGAATGCGGCCGTTTTCCAGCGGCTCGCGCAGCGCTTCGAGCACGCGCCGATCAAATTCCGGCAGCTCGTCGAGAAACAGCACGCCGTGATGGGCCAGTGAAATTTCGCCCGGGCGCGGCGTCGTGCCGCCGCCGACCAGCGCCGCCGAAGAGGCCGTATGATGCGGCGCGCGGTAAGGCGGACAGGCGAAGCGCTCGGCATGGAATTGCCCGTTGAGCGAGAGCATGGCGGCCGATTCAAGCGCCGCCTGTCGCGTCATCGGCGGCAGCAGGCCGGGCAGACGGGCGGCCAGCATCGATTTGCCCGTGCCCGGCGGGCCGACCAGCAGCAGGGAATGGCCGCCGGCGGCGGCGATCTCCAGTACGCGCCGGGCTTGTGTCTGGCCGCGCACGTCGGCCAGATCGACCGGATCATTCGTCGGCAGGGCTGCCTGTTCGGTCTCCGCCGTGCAGGCGGTCAATGCGGTTTCGCCGCGCAAATGCTGGCAGACTTCCAGCAGGCTGTGGGCTCCGAACACGGGCGCATCGTGCACCAGTGCGGCTTCGTTTGCGCTCTCCGCCGGCAGGATGAAGCTGCGGCCGGTGTGGCCGGCGGCCAGCGCCATCGCCAGCGCGCCGCGGATGGGACGCAACGTCCCGGAGAGCGAAAGTTCGCCGGCAAATTCATACTCGTTCAAGCCGGCCTCAGGAATTTGGCCGGATGCGGCGAGGATGCCGAGGGCGATGGGCAGGTCAAAGCGCCCCGATTCCTTGGGCAGATCAGCCGGCGCCAGGTTGATGGTGATGCGCCGGGCGGGGAATTCAAAGCCGGAATTCTGCAAAGCCGCACGCACGCGGTCGCGCGCTTCCCGCACCTCGGCGTCGGGCAGCCCCACCAGCGTCACGCTCGGCAATCCGCCGGCCAGATGCGTTTCGACGGCGACCGACGGTGCGTGGATGCCGTCGAGGCTGCGGCTATGGACGATGGCGAGCGACATGGACGAGAGGCGTTGTTTTGCAGAAGACGATGGAACGGCGGAAGAAAGGATGGGCGGGCGGACAGACGGGCAGAGGTTTCGGCCAAGGGCCGCAGTCTAAACAATCTGGCCGGGAAAGTGGGAAGAATCGGTGAGAAATATGGAAAAAGCGCGAAAAGAACAAAGCGTGAAAGAGGCGCGAAAAAAGCACGAAAAGCGAAAAGCAGCCGGGCCGGCGGTTTTAGAAAAACGATGGCTTTATCGGGCGTCAATCTGCTGGCCGCTGTCGCCGCTGTTGTTATGTATCGCTACCTGTCGTCATCGTGGCGTAGCCCTGTGCCTTGTTTTTTATCGCCTGCATGCCGTGCCAGCCGCCGTGCGGCAACGCAGCAAAGAGATGCCGGAACTTACCTCTTTTTATCGTCCGCGCGCCGCGCCTGCCGGGCTTCGTTTTGCCATGCGCAGGCTGCCCGATCGCTGAAAGAATCGGCGCGCCGGAGATGCTTGCTGCGGGTACGCAAAAACCACGGCTGCTGCGGGCGCGCACCGATAAAACAGGTAAACGACGCCCGTCCGCAAAAGCCGAAAAATTGGCGGTGTCCGGCGGGCGGCGCAGGTATAATGCGAGCGAGCGTTTTTGGGTTTCACCGGCATGCCTGCCATGCCGTTTGCGGCGGTTGATCTACCTGCTTTTCAATCCTGGCTTCACCCGATTTTTCCACTTCCGACGAGGGCGTCATGACCAAGCGTATTCTTTTCCAGGACACTACTTTCCGCGATGGATTCCAGTCAATCTTCGGCGCGCGCGTGCTGACCAAGGATTTTATTCCCGCCGTGGAAGCGGCGGTAGACGCCGGCATTACGCATTTCGAGTCGGGCGGCGGCGCGCGTTTTCAGGCGCCCTTCCTGTATTGCGGCGAATCGGCGTTCGACATGATGGATGCCTTCCGCAAGGCGGTCGGCCCGGATGTGCGCCTGCAAACGCTGGCGCGCGGCATCAACGTCGTCGCGCTGGAGCAGCAGCCGGCCGACATGATCGATCTGCACGCCAAGATGTTCAAAAAACACGGCATTACCCGCATCCGCAATTTTGATGCGCTCAACGACGTCAATAACCTCATCTACTCCGGCCAATGCATCGTCGATGCCGGCCTGGAGCACGAAGTCGTCGTCACCATGATGGAACTGCCGCGCGGTTGCTCGGGTGCGCACGATCCGGCGTTCTACATCAAGGTGCTGCGCCAGATTCTCGACGCCGGGGTGCCCTATACCAGCGTCTGCTTCAAGGATGCCTCGGGCACTTCTAACCCGCGCAAGGTGTATGAAACCTTCAAACAAGCGCGCAAGCTGCTTGGCGACAAGGTCGAGCTGCGCATTCATAGCCACGAAACCTGCGGTACCGGCCTGGCGCAATATCTGGCGGCGATCGAAGCCGGTTGCGACGGCGTCTGCGTGGCGCGCGCGCCGCTTTCCGGCGGCACCTCGCAGCCGGATTTGTTTTCGCTCTGGCACGCGCTTAAGGGAACTGACTACGATCTCGGCATCGATATCGACAAGCTCATGGAAGCCAACCGCATCGCCAAGGAATGCTTCAAGGATTACGAGTTTCCGCCGGAAGCGCTGGGCGTCGACTCGGAAGTGATCTTCAGCCCGATGCCGGGCGGCGCGCTCACCGCCAACACGCTGATGATGCGCAAGGACAAGACCTTCCACCTCTATCCGAAAGTGATCGAGGCGATGTCCGAGTGCGTGGCGCGCGGCGGCTTCGGCACCTCGGTGACGCCGGTATCGCAGTTCTACTTCCAGCAGGCCTACGCCAACGTGCTAATGGGCAAGTGGGAAAAAATGACTGACGGCTACGGCAACATGGTGCTCGGTTATTTTGGCAAAACGCCGGTGGCGCCCGATCCGGAAATCGTCAAGATCGCCTCGGAGCAGCTCAAGAAGCCCGTGTTTACGGGCGACCCGATCAAGGACCTCGAACCGGGCATTCCCAAGGCGAGAAAACTGCTTGAGGAAAATGGTCTGCCGGTGACCGACGAAAACATTTTTATCATCGGCGCTTTTGCCTCCAAGGCGGGCAACAAGGGGCTGGATTTCCTCAAAGGCAACTTCAAGGTTGACGTGCCGAAGAAAGACCCGAACAAGGCGTCTGCCCCTGCCGCTGCGCCTGTTCCTGCGCCCGCGCCTGCCCCAGCACCCGCTCCCGCGCCGGCAGATTTTGGCGGCAATCTCTACCACGTATCGATTGGCGGCCAGGCATTCGACGTGCGTGTCCGGTCAGAAGACTAAGCAACGTTCCGGCCGGGCACCCGGGCGGACGTTTTATCTTCATTTCGCGGCGTTTCCGGAACACCGCGCCGTCCAAAAAGGCTCCCCCTGCGGGAGCCTTTTTTCAGCAACCCTTCGGAGGTATTCCCATGCAGATCGACCCATCCCGGCATTTCGTGTCCGACAATTACAAGCTGCTCAGCAACCTGGTCGTGCCGCGCCCGATTGCCTGGGTGAGTAGCCTGGGTGAACACGGCCTTGTCAACCTTGCGCCGTTCAGCTTTTTTAATGCCGTCAGCGCCGCGCCGATGTACGTGATGTTCAGCGTCATGCAGAACGAATCCGGCGCGCCGAAGGATACCGAGCGCAACGTGCGGGCGCGCAAGGAATTCGTCGTCAATCTGGTGACGGAAGACCTGCTCGATGCGATGAATCTCTCGGCCGCCGACTTTCCGCCGGACATCAGCGAGGCGGAAGCCGCCGGCCTGCATTGCGCGCCATCGGTCAAAATAGCGACCCCGCGTATTGCCGAAGCCAAAGTGAGCCTGGAATGCGCGCTGTACAGCGAGCAGCCGTTGGGCCATTACACGATGTTCATCGGCGAAGTGGTCATGTTCCATATCGCCGATGAGCTGCTCGGCCCGCGCCTGCGCGTTAATGGCTTTGCGCCGCTCGGCCGTATGGGATCGCCGTCGCAGTACTGCCGCACGACGGATGCCTTCAACACGGCGCGCATCAGCTACGCGCAGTGGCTGGAGAAAAACGCCGCCAATCTCGCCAATCCGCAGGCGGGCGAGCGCTGATTGGGCGCCGGCGCGCGCCGGCGCGCCTATCCGGGCGGCGGGAATAACCGTGTCCGGTGGCGGAGCTGGGGCCGTCGAGCCGGTGGCCTGACGCGCCGGATAAGGCGTCGCGAGGTATCAGAAAAGGCGTCCGGCAAGGCGCCGGATAAGGTGTCGGATAAGGTGCCGGACAAGGCCTCCGAAAAGGCGTGTGGTGAGGCGTTATTCCGGGTCGTCGGCGCGCGCCGTTTTTTCTTCTCCCAAGATCTGCTCCATGCGCGCCACGCGCGCTTCCAGCGCCTGAAGTTTGGCAAGCGTACGTTGCAGCATGTTCGCCTGCACGTCGAATTCCTCGCGCGTCACCAGGTCGAGTCGGGTAAACACGCCGGAAAGCAGGGCGCGGATGTTTTTTTCGATGTCGGCGGCCGGACTGCCGGCGATGACGGCGCTCAGGCGCTGGCTAAGTTCGTCGAAAAATTTGGGGTCGATCATGGCGGCGCTTTCAGTGGGAACGGAACAAAAAGAGTCGGAAAAGCAGCGGCAAAGAGTCTAGCACACGCCTTCTTCGGGCCGGCGACACGCCGGGTATTGGCTGGCAGGCATCGCCAGCGTCCGCGTGGATAGGGCGTTTGCGGGCAGGCGCCTCTGGAACCCTTATAAATAAAGGCGCTCCGAGCGCCTTCCCCAAGATGCGCTGTTTACGCGGGTTTTAGGGCATGTGCTCGGAGATGCCCTATTTACAAGGGCTTCAGAGCACCCACTCTGAAACGCTCTAAATACACAGGCTAGCGGGCAGTCTTTCTGTAACGCCCGTGGATAAAGGCGCTCCGTGCAAACGCCCGGAGATACCTTAAAACTAAGAAACAAGAATCGCCACAGCCTGCACGCTGACTTCCACTCATGAAACCTCTCTTAATGCTGTTGCGCTGAGCGGCAGCGCACCAAATCGGAAG
>CALHZD010000037.1 GCA_938040985.1 uncultured Propionivibrio sp. | reverse complement strand
TGTGGTCATGGACGGTATCGTCCGGGGTTATTGAATGAACGATGTATCGATCAACGCTTTGTAATCGGCCGGTTCCGTTTTCATGACGCCGCTTTCGATGTTTACCTTGGCAGCTTTTTTCATGAAGGGAATGATTTCGTTGGCAAAAAATTCGCGGTTGGCCGCTTTATCCTGCCACTTGAGGTAGCTGGCCGATTTGGCAAAATCTTCGCCGCTTTGTTTGACTTCTGCGCCCATCACGGCGTAGGCGTGTTTGGGGTTGGCTTTGATGAGATCAAGCGCTTCAAAGTAGCTGTCGGTAATCGCCTGGGCGACCTTGGGGTTGGCTTTCAGCCATTTCGGGTCGCAGCCGAAGGTGTCGATAATGATCGGGTAATCGTTGGTGGTGACGAGAATTTTGCCCGCGTTCGGGTTTTGGCGAATGCTGCTCAGGTACGGTTCGTAGGTGATGGCGGCTTCGTTCTGACCGGCGACAAAGGCTTGCGCGGCGGCCTGCGGCGAGAGGTTGGCGAGTTTGACGTCCTTCAGGCTCAGGCCGTTGCTTTGCAGCATCCAGGCGAGCATGAAGTACGGCGTGGTTCCCGGCGCGTCGACGGCGATGGTTTTACCCTTGAGATCGGCAAAGCCCTTGATGTTGCCGCGCACGACCAGTCCATCGGCGCCGGCGGATTTGTCCATCAGGAAGATCTGCGTGATGGGCACGCCGTTCTGCGTCCACATCAGATGTGTCTGCACGGCCGTTGTCGCACATTGCAGGTCGCCGGAAGCAAGCGCCAGGTGGCGATCCTTTTGCGGAATCAGCTTGATGGTTACGTCCAGGCCGTGCTTCTTGAAGATGCCTTCTTTGAGCGCCAGAGAAAGCGGCGCGTAGCCTGTCCAGCCGTTCATGCCGATAGTCACTTTTGTCTGCGCCCAAGCGTTGGCGCATGTCAGGCCAGCAAGGCTGAGGCAGGTGAGCATGCCGATTTTCAGGAATTTTTTCATTGCTGTTCTCCCGTGAAAAAGTAGGGGTAGGTGTTGTATGCAGGAGCCGTGGAAAAGGCGTCACTATAGCGCCATTTGCGGCTTGCCGGAATCCATTTGCGGAGGGTTGTCTCTGGTTTCCGCTTTTCTTGGATAGGGGCCTCATTGCTTGTCACCGCATGGTTGAATTGCTATGGAATGCTGAGAATGCGGCCGCCGCCGCTATGATCATCCGCTGTTTCCGGGCTGGCGATGTCGGAAAGCGCCGCAGTCGGTTTCGCGCGTCGCCCGCGCTGGTAGAGCCTCAGTTTTTCGTGATCGCGGCGATCGCTCGGGCGATGGCCTTCCCAGATCATCCGCCAGCCGGCCGCTGCAATGAAATCCGGATCGCGTGGCTGGCCGCGCAGCAGCAGCAGATTACAGCGGCGGCCGTTCTTGCTTTCCAGCGCCTGCGTCTGAATGCCATCAAAATAGTCGAAGGAGGCCAGCAGGGCAGGCGGCAGGTTGGCGTTGGCAATGCAGTGGAATTGATGGGCGGAACGCGCGGCGGGCAATGCGCGCGCCAGCGAGGCGGACACCGGACGGTAAGACTTGCCGTAGTCAATCCAGGGCATCCAGAGCACGGCGACCAAGATCCAGAACAGCGTTAGCCCGGACATCCAGTGCATGATGCCGCGCATGGGCGAACGCGGGCTGGTGGCGATCAGCCAGAACCAGGCAACGGTCAGAATGAGCGCAAAGATAAAAGCCATCCCGTCGAAATGGCCGACAAAACCCGGCTCCAGGCGCACGGCCTGACGGGCGAGCCGTTCCGGCCAGCCGAACACCAGCGCACTCCAGGCGATCCATGCCAGTGCGGCAAACAGGGAAAACGTCACCATGCTGAACCAATCAAAAGCATTGGCCGCGCCGCGCCGCAGGGAAAATACGCCGGGTACGGCCAGTAGAACGAGCGGCGGCAGCAATAGCAGGGCGGATGCGCTGCGGGCTTGCGCCAGTGCGGAGAGCATCAGGAGTGTTACCAAAAACGCGAGCAGCGGCAACAGTAGCGTGCGTCCGGTCAGCCCGCGGCGTTTGGTCCAGAGGGTCCAGCCCGCCAGCGGCAGCGCTGGCCAGGCATACCAGGGAAGCATGTTGAGATAGTCGATCAGATTGATGGACATTGGCCGGTCAGGGCTGAGCCGCGCCAGTTCGTTGGCAAGAAATGCCGCCGCCGCATCGGGCGCGGTGTGGTACAGCGGCCATAGCCAGCCGGCGCAGAGGATTGCCGCCGTCGCTATGCCAAGCAGCAGCAATCCGGCGTCACGGCGGCGGTTGGCGGAAAAACAAAGCGTCAGCGCAATGGCGGGCAGCAAGGTAAGTGTGGGCAGCAGACCGTTGGAGAGAAACGCCGCGGCCAGGGAAAAAGCAAAAACCGGCGTTGCCAGTTCGGGGCGGCGTGACAGCAGTAACAGCGACCAATATGCGGCCGCATGCGCTGTCAGCGCAGCCAGCATCGGTTGCGCTTCGTGCGCATGGAAAAGGAAACCGAGGCTACCCGCCAGAATCAGCGGCGCAGCGGCGGCGAAGGGTTTGCCGTATAGCTCGCGCGCAGCCTGCAAAATCAGCGACAGCGCCAGCAACGTGCACAAGCCGGAGGTCAGGCGTACGGCGTCATGCAACGGCAGGAGCCAGGAAAACGCTTTGGCAAAGCCGGCGCCGAGCCAATAGTACAGCGGAGCATCCGGATAAGATTGACCGGCCAGATGCGGAAGCAGCCAGCGCCCATGGGTGGTCATGTCGTATACGATGCCGATTGTGATCGCATCGTCGTGTTTCCAGGGGTCGTGGCCGATCAGCCCAATAAAAATGTAGAGCAGCAGCAGGACGGCTAATGCCAGCCCGCTGGGCGGTAGCGTAATTCCTTTGAAGCGTGAGTTGTCCGCAAAGATATGCATGCGTATCGGCGCAAGTGATTCGTCACCAGGTCATCAACAAAAAAGGCAGCACGGCGGCTGCCTTTTTTGCGAGCTCAAGCGAACTCGTATCTGGTGCATCTAGCAGATGACCGTGGATGCCAGTCGTGGAGGTCAGGATGCTCTGGCGCGGGTACCGTATTTTTTGTTGAATTTCTCGACGCGGCCTGCCGTATCGATGATCTTCTGTTTGCCTGTATAGAACGGGTGGCAGGCAGAGCAGACTTCGACGTGCAAGGGTTTGCCCAACGTCGATTGGGTCTTGAACGTGTTGCCGCAGGAACACGTGACTTCGATTTCTTTGTATTCAGGATGGATATCGGATTTCATCTTGGAAATTCCTCGGGTCAAATCATACCGACTCGAAAAAACGGGGGTTCTCGGTGGCCGGCTTCGGAAAGGCCGCTATTATCCGGATTTCTGCCTGACTTGGCAATGGCTGGCGGAGGGATGCGGCGCGTAAGGTGAATGGTGTGAATGAGATACTGCTAGCGTCGCATCGACTCGAAGAACTCGGCGTTGTTCTTCGTTGCCTTAATTTTGTCGAGCAAAAATTCCATCGCTTCAAGATCGTCCATGTTGTACAGCAACTTGCGCAGAATCCACATTTTTTGCAGTACGTCGGGCATCAGCAGCAACTCCTCGCGGCGCGTACCGGAGCGGTTGACATTGATTGCCGGGTAAACGCGTTTTTCGGCCATACGGCGGTCAAGGTGAATCTCCATATTGCCGGTGCCTTTGAATTCTTCATAGATGACATCGTCCATGCGGCTGCCGGTTTCGATCAGGGCGGTGGCGATGATGGTCAGCGACCCGCCTTCCTCGATATTGCGCGCTGCGCCGAAGAAGCGCTTGGGTTTTTGTAACGCATTGGCGTCGACCCCGCCGGTCAGTACTTTGCCAGAGGCTGGTTGGACTGTGTTATAGGCGCGTGCGAGACGGGTGATCGAGTCGAGTAGGATGACGACATCTTTTTTATGCTCGACCAGGCGCTTGGCCTTGTCGATGACCATTTCGGCAACCTGTACATGACGCGTTGCCGGTTCGTCAAAGGTTGATGCAATGACTTCGCCCTTGACCGAACGCATCATCTCGGTGACTTCTTCCGGGCGTTCGTCGATCAGTAGAACGATCAGATGGATGTTGGGGTGATTGGCGGTGATGGCATGTGCGATGTGCTGCATCATCACCGTCTTGCCGCTCTTTGGGCTGGCGACGAGCAGACCGCGCTGTCCTTTGCCGATCGGGGCGATGATGTCGACGATGCGGCTGGTGATGTTCTCTTCGCCGCGCATGTCGCGCTCGAGCCGGATGTGTTCATCGGGGTGGAGCGGCGTCAGGTTCTCGAACATGATCTTGTTTTTTGACGCCTCAGGCGGATCGCCGTTGATACGATCGACCTTGACCAGTGCGAAATAGCGTTCCCCATCTTTCGGCGTGCGGATTTCGCCTTCAATCGTATCGCCGTTGCGCAGATTGAAGCGGCGGATCTGGCTCGGGCTGACGTAGATATCATCGGTGTTGGCGAGATACGACGTATCGGGCGAACGCAGGAAGCCGAAGCCGTCGGGCAGGGTTTCCAGCGTGCCGTCGCCAAAAATGGTTTCGTTCTTTTTGGCTTGGTTTTTGAGTAGTGCGAAGATCAGTTCATGTTTGCGCAGCCGGTTGGCGCCTTCGATGCCGTTAGCGACGGCCATATCGAGCAATTGGCTGACGTGCAGCGCTTTGAGTTCAGATAGATGCATGAGCGTGCGAAAAAGGTCGGAAAAGAATATGCACGAATATCCGGCAGGTTACCGGAAGATGCAAAAAACAGAAGATTTGTGGGAAACAGGAAACTGCGAAAATATTTTCTGGCATTTACTGGCGCTGGCCGGCAAAATCAAAAGCCTCGAATTCTTGCCAGATACGCGGAAAACCAATAAATCCGCCGAAAGCCGCAGGCAGGCTTTGTTCTGTACTCAGGTCGCGTGGCTGCGTGCTTTCAGGCGCGGAGATTAGCGATTTTACAGGTGGCTGTCAATGAACGCAGCCAATTGTGACTTGGAGAGTGCGCCAACTTTGGTGGCTTCGAGGTTGCCGTTTTTGAAGAGCATCAGCGTCGGAATGCCGCGCACGCCAAAATTGGCGGGGGTGCCCGGATTCTCATCGATGTTCAGCTTGGCCACTTTTAAACGGCCGGCGTATTCCTCGGCGATCTGGTCGAGAACGGGCGCCAGCATCTTGCACGGGCCGCACCATTCGGCCCAGAAATCGAGCAGCACCGGGCCTTGCGCTTGCAGAACATCGGTGGGAAAGGTGGCATCGGTAACGTAGGAAATATGTTCGCTCATGGAGTCACTTTCAGGGAAAATTAAAATATTGAAAATCCGGAATGTGGAATTCGGTAGGTACGCTGCCGAAGGAGAATGGTCTGAAAATCGGAGAATGGACAACACACGGGAAGTATTCTGGTAGCGATTCTGGCAGCGGGCGTAATGCTAGCAAAAAAGCGGCAGCGCGGGGAAAATTGAGCGGGTTTGCCGCAACATGTAGGCGTTCTATCCAACCTGCCGGCGTGGCGCCAGTTTTTCCTTTGAGCGGGTTTTATGCTGCCGGTGTGCTATGGCTTTCGTCTCTGGTGCCGTTTCAGGCGCGGAGCATTGTACGGATCGCTGGCGAGACGGCGAACGCGGAAAAACAGAAAGGCTCAGAATGAATATTGCGGGACTGCCGCCTGATGAGGCATTTTTTGACGCGCTGGCGGCACGTCTGGTCGCTCACCATTCTTGCGCAGCGACGCATCACGATTTTTCATCGTTGCGTGTGCTCGCCCCGTCTCTGCCTATTGCCGCCGAACTGCGGGCAGCGCTGATCCGGCGCTTGCCCGGCGCGGCCTTGCTGCCTGTTTTCGGAACGCTGCGCCAATGGGCGCAAACCATTTCCTTGCCGGTGGCGCCGTTGTCATCGAGTCGACGGCTGGCGTTGCTGTACGAAGCGCTGCGCACGCGCGGCTGGGCGTGCTTCAAGGGGGCCGAATCCGTACTGTGGGGCATCGTCAGTGAAATGGCGGCGCTATTCGACGAATTGAGCGAGGCTTCGGTGTCATTACCCGATAACGCCGAAGCGCTTGCCGTGCAACTGGAAAACGCCTATGCCCTGCGCGCTTCGCAGCCGCTTGCGTTTGAAGCGCGCATCATTCACGAACTGTGGCGTGCGCTGGCGATTTCGGGGGAACCTGACGCAGCCGCAGCGTATCGCCTGCAACTAAGCGGACTGGCGCAGCAGGCGCAGGCTTTACCGCTGCAGACTGCGCCCGTATTTGTCGTGCTCGACGCTACGCCGAAGGAAGCGCTGTCCGCTGCTGAATACGATTTTTACCAGCGTTATGCCGCGTATCAGTCGGTGCATATGGTCTATCCGCTGCCGCGCGAGTCGGCGTCCCCGGAGAAAACGCCGCTGTTGGATACATTGACGGCAGCTTGGTTGTCTGCCGCTCCCGTCATCGATGCAGCCTCAACGGCTACCATCGTTGCCACACCGCTGCCGATGGCGGAACGGGCGGGCGCCGTGGCGCAGCGCCATCCGCATAGTCCGCTGGCTGGCCGTCTGGCGCTGGTACCGACGGCCGGACGTGAGCCGGAAGCGCAGGCTGTCGTCGCTCAGGTTGGCGCATGGTTGCAGGCTGGCGTGCGGCGTATAGCGCTGATTGCGCAGGACCGCCTGACGGCGCGGCGCGTGCGCGCCTTGCTCGAACGCGAACGCGTATGGGTCAGCGATGAAACCGGCTGGCTGCTGTCGACCTCACGCGCTGCGGCTGCGGTGGATGCGTTGCTCGAAACTGTCGCCGGAAATACCCGATACCGCGATCTGCTCGATATGTGCAAAACGCCGTTCTTCTGCGCCGACTGGTCGGAAGAGCTGCGCCAAACAGCCGTGTTCACGCTTGAAACGGTCATTCGCAGCGCTTCTGTCGACGGCGGACTGGCGGCTATCCGGCGGGCACTGGCGCACAGCGACACCGTGGGCAAAGAACAGGCGCTTGCCGCGCTTGAACGCCTGGCGGCGGCGCAGGCACTGTTCGATGCGCAGCACGCCCCGCTGGTGCATTGGCTTGCCCGCCTGCATGAAGCGCTGGTGATGCTGGGAATGCAGGATGTATTGGCGGATGACATCGCCGGCAAGGCACTGCTCGCGATGCTGACAGCCCGTCAGGAGGAACTGGTGGGCGATGCCGGCCGCTTTTCGTTCAGCGCGTGGCGCGACTGGTTACGGCATGAATTTGAATCGACAAGCTTTCGCGATGATCGTGTTATCAGCCCGATTGTGCTAACGCCGCTGAATGCCGCTTCCTTGCGCCGTTTCGAGGCGGCGATCCTGATCGGCGGCGATGCGCGCCAGCTGGCGCCGGCAGGACAGGGCGCTTTTTTCAATCAGGCGGTGCGCCGCGAGCTGGGGCTGCGCACACGCGCCGATGGCGAACGCGAATTGCGCCGCGACCTTGAATTGCTGCTCGCCATTGTCCCGCGCGTCGTCGTCACCTGGCAGTCGATACAGGATGGCGAAACCAATCTGCTCGCGCCGGAGTTCCTGCTGCTTTCGACGCTGCATACGCTGGCTTGGGGGGATGATCTCCAGCGCTCGCCGCTGCCGCCGCCTCCCGTCACCGATGCGGAAAGCGCAACGGCTCCCGCGCCCGCCGCGTCATGCGCATCGCCTGCGGCAGCGGAACGCACGGCGGTTTCCGTACCGGCAAAGCGACTGCCCGCACGTATTTCCGTCAGCGCCTACGCCCGCCTCATTGCCTGCCCATACCGCTTCTTCGCTAGCCATGTCCTGCGGCTGGGGGAAATGGACGAAGTGCGCGAGGCGATGGAAAAACGTGACTACGGCACCCTCGTGCACCGCAGCCTGCAGGAATTTCATTCGCGTTGTCCGTGTGTCTCGGAATGGCCTGCCAATGAAGCGCTGGCCTGCCTGCTCGAATGTGTGGAAATGGTTTTTGCGCCGGCGGTGGCGGACGATTTTCTGGCGATTGCCTGGCGCCAGCGTTGGGAAAAACGCTTGCCGTCGTATCTTGACTGGCAGCGCCGCTGGGAGGCTGAGGGCTGGCGCTGGGCGCAGGCTGAAAGGCCGGTCAGCCGCGTGTTTCCGCTAGCCGATGACGCCGGCGGCGGTCGTGTCGAACTGTATGGCCGCATCGACCGCATTGACCGGCGTGGCGATAAAGTAGCGAGCGAGGCGGCGCTGCTCGATTACAAAACGCAGCGGGCGGCGTCGATCAAAAAGATGCAGCAACAAGATGGCGACGCGCAGCTTTCCAGCTACGCCTTGCTGCATGAGGCCGCCGAGGCGGCTTACCTGGCGCTCGACGACGAGACGGTCAGCGCCGTTCCTGCGGGCGGCGATGATCTAATGGCGCTGGCTAAAGCGCAGGGCAGTCGGCTGGTCTCGGTGTTTAACGCCATGCACGCCGGCGCGCCGCTGCCGGCGAACGGTACAGACAGCGTCTGCCAATGGTGCGAGATGCGGGGACTGTGCCGGAAAGCTTTGCCCGGATAAGCGGACGTGTGCAGGGGCGGGGTGCCAGGCGTACCCGGAGGCGAATTAAGGCGGGAGGCGAGAGATTCTGTGTGAAAGTTTTCGCCATTTTCATGAAACGTAAAGCAAAACGCCGTCCGCTGTGTAGCGGTACGGCGTTTCTGCATGGTGCACAGTGCTACGCCGCGGCGGCGGGGCGCTGCCGGCGACTCGCGTGCGCGCTTATTTGAGTTTTGCCTTGGCGCGCAGATCCTCGACCATCTTGCTGATTTGCTCGGCCTGCGCCTGTTGCTGGAGGCGCGGCTTGAGTTCGTCGAACGAAGGCATGGTTTGCGGGCGGCTGTCTTCAAGCAGGATGACGTGGTAGCCAAAGTCGGTTTTGACCGGCGTTTCGGTAAATTTGCCCTTGCTCAGGCTGGTAAGCGCATCGGCAAACGGCTTGACGAAATTGGCCGGCGTCGCCCAGCCCAGCTCGCCGCCATTGTCCTTGGTGCCGGTATCAATGGACTGTTTGGCCAGGTCGGCAAACTTGTCGCCTTTCTTCAGCTTCTCGATAATGGCCTTGGCCTCAGCTTCATCCTTGACCAGCACATGACGCACCTTGTACTCGGTGCCGCTCATCTTCGATTTGAGCGCTTCGTACTGGGACTTGAGCTGGGCGTCGCTGACAGGGTGCTTCTTGGCGTAATCCTGGAGAAAGGCGCGGATGAGGATCGATTGGCGCATGGCGCTAATCTGCGCGATGACGTCCGCTTTTTTGTCGATCCCTGCCTTCTGGGCTTCCTGCACCAGCAATTCGCGGCGGATCAGCTCTTCGCGCACGGCATTTCTTAGTTCGGCGTTGTCGGTGGCGCCCTGTGCGGTCTGTTCGGCGATGAAGAGGTCTGCCGTGCTTTGCGGGATGGCGCTGCCGTTGACGGTGACAAGCGTTTTCTCAGCGGCGCCGGCCGAAGCCGAAAGCAGGGCGCCGATGAGCAGGGCGGCGGCGCATTGGGTCAGTTTTTTCATGCGAGGATTCCTTTCGAAGGTTCCGTGAGGTCAGAAATTGGATTGGAGAAATTGGCTTGATAAATTGATTGAATTGTCCGAAGCCTTTTTTGCGCAGACCTGCGAATTTCAACCAGGTTGGCACTCTTCCGGCGCGAGCGCCGTAATGCCTAGCGCATGAATTCTACCATGCATCAGTTCGCCCAAGGTTTCATGGACAAGGCGGTGGCGTGCAAGCGTCGTCTTGCCGGCGAAAGCTGGTGAGACGATGTACAGCCGATAATGCCCGCCCTTGCGCGCTCCGGCATGGCCGGCGTGCAGCGCCGATTCGTCGATGATCTCGAGCGATTGCGGCGAAAGGGTCTTCAGGCGCTCGCGCAGCAAAGCCATCGTTTCGGCGCCCATGGCGGCGATGTCGACGCTCATGCCGGCAGGACTTTGCGGAAGGGTTTGACGCTTACCTGACGATAGACGCCGGCGGCGACGTAGGGGTCGGCGTCGGCCCAGGCCTGCGCCGCTTCCAGCGAAGTGAATTCGGCGACGATCAGGCTGCCGGTGAAACCCGCCGGGCCGGGGTCGGCGGCGTCGATGGCCGGGCAGGGGCCGGCGAGGATCAGGCGCCCGGCTTCCTGCAAGACGCGCAGACGTTCGAGGTGCTGCGGACGGGCCGCCAGACGCGCCGCCAGAGCGTCTGTGCGATCTTCGGCAATGATAGCGTAGAGCATCGGTTTTTCTTTAGCTTTCCGTGTCAGGCGTTGAGGACGAAGGTTCTTTCTCGTCGTTTTCGATGTATTTGGCCAGCATCAGGCCCTGCGCCAGCACGAAAGCGAGCGTCATGCCCATGCTGCCGAACAGCTTGAAATTTACCCAGGCGGCGGTGGACAGCCCCATGAGGAATGCCACCGCCAGATTGGCCAGCCCCATAAAAGCAAAGAAACCGGTCCATGCCCAGTTGAGGCGGTTCCAGACGGCATCGGGCAAGGTCAGTTGCGCGCCGAGCAGCCCGCGGATCAGGTTTTTGCCGAGCAGCCGTCCGATGATGAAGGCGGAAGACAGCGCCCAGTAGAGCACGGTCGGCTTCCATTTGATGAACGTTTCGTCGCGCAGAAACAGCGTCATGCCGCCAAAGAGGGTGACGATGGCGAAGCTCGTCCACAGCATGCCGCTGACCTTGCGCGTGCGCAGCCAGGTCCAGGCGATCTGGACAAAGGTTGCGGCGATGGTCACGGCCGTGGCGACATAGATGTCGGCCAGCTTGAAGGCGGCAAAAAACAGGATGACGGGGAACAGATCGAAGAGAAAATTCATGGGAAAAACGGGCGACGGGTCGGGAGAATGCGGAGGTTCGTGAGTCAGGAACGGCGTATGCGGCGGATTATAGCGGATGCGCTTTTTTGCGCAGCGCTGTCCGCCGAGGCGATCGCTGATGAAATCATCGGAGCTCCCGTTAGGGTGGGATCGCGCAGGCAGGAAAAGATAAAGCGGGGAAAGTCATGATAGATGGTGAAATGGCGGGCGTCCCCTGCGAGCCGGCCGGCACGGCGCGCGCAGGCCGATGCTTTGGCCATCGGCGAAATCTGCCGGGCGGCCTCCGACGGCCCGGAATGGTTTTACGCGCTTACTCTCCCGGCAGATGCAGCAGGCGGGCGGCGGTCTCCGGCGTACTGTGCGGTGGGATGATGCCGAGCAACGGTACGGGCAGGCGCGCCTGCAGCGCCGCCAGATTACCTTCCCAGCGTGACATGGCCGGGTCGATCCGGTTGGCGATCCAGCCGACCAACGGCAGCCCGGCGGCGGCAACCGATTCGGTGGTAAGCAGCGCATGGTTGATGCAGCCCAGGCGCATGCCGACGACGAGGATGACCGGCAGTCCCAGCCGTTTTGCCAGATCGCCGGCGTCATGTTCCGCATCAAGCGGCACGCGGAAACCGCCGACGCCTTCGACCAGCACGGCGTCCGCCAGCG
This sequence comes from uncultured Propionivibrio sp., assembly GCA_938040985.1. Lineage (GTDB taxonomy): Bacteria > Pseudomonadota > Gammaproteobacteria > Burkholderiales > Rhodocyclaceae > Propionivibrio. The sequence goes on along the minus strand of CALHZD010000037.1, from coordinate 18,615 downwards.
TGCGCAGCGCGTCAAAGGCAGCGGCGATGCGCTCAATATCAATGCGCTCGCCGGTTTCCTGGGCGGCGATATGCGGCGCGATCGGCGGTGCGAACAGGTAGGGATTGACGAGCGGGCGCGGCGCTTCGACGCCGGAGGCGGCAATCAGCGATTCGACATCATCGTTTTTGCCGTCAGCGTCAATGCCGGCGGCGACGGGCTTCATGCCGACGGCGCGGATTCCCCGCTGTTTCAGCACGTGCAGCAGCGTACAGGTGGAAAAGGTTTTGCCGACTTCGGTATCGGTGCCGGTGATGAACCAGGCGTTTGCCGGCGCTGGGGCGGATGAAATGGGTGAAATAGGTGAAGTGGGCGTTAAGTGCGTGTTCATATCGTCGCGGCGCAGGCAAAAATGATGTCGTAAGTGGCAGGTAGCCCCTCGGCGGTGCGGAAGCGTTCGTAAGCCGCCTCCACTTTCTGCCAGGCGGCGCGGCCCATCAGGCTGCTGCGGCCGCCACCGCCAACATTTTGTGCGCCGATGGCCTTGATGGCGCGCAGCAGGGTTTTCAGGTCAGGGTAGTAGATCGGGCGCTGCTCGCGCCAGAGTTCGATTTGCCTGAACCCGGCGGCGTCGAGCGCACGGATGATCGCGTCGGGTTCGTTGAAATGCAGCGTGTGGCGATAGGTGTCGATGCTGGAAAAGGCTTCCCGCATTTCATGGAAAGTCTCCGGCCCCAAGGTGCTGGCGGCCAGCCGGCCGCCGGGGCGCAGCGTGCGCCGGGCTTCGGCGAATACGGCGGCGGCGTTGCACCATTGGATGCTCATGTTTGACCACCACAGATCGAACTGCTGCGCGGGCAGCGGCAGGGCTTCGATGTCGGCGGTGAAACATTCGTCCATCACCGGGCGCGCCCGCTCGACCATAGTCGGCGCAAAGTCGACACCGGTAATGTGCGCCTGCGGCCAGCGCTGGCGCAGGATGCGCGCGCCGAAGCCGGTGCCGCAGCCTGCGTCGAAAATATGCGCCGGATCGGTTTCCGGCGCCAGGTGCGCGAGCAGTGCATGGCAGGCATGGCGCTGGACGATGGCGGCTTCGTCATACGTCGCGGCGGCCCGATCAAAGGCGGCGCATACGCGCTGTTTAAGCGGTTCAGCGTTCGCTGGTCGGGGCGTGTGGGGTGATGCGGCAGACATGACAGTGTTCGATGACAAGTTCGGCAAAACGTTCCGGCGCGCTGAGGAACGGCGCATGTGCCGCACCCTCGATACACGCGAGCCGCGCGTTCGGCAGCGCCGCGGATAGCCAGCGTGCGGCGGGTAGCGGCATGAGCGGGTCGCGGTCGCCGTGAATCAGCAAAGTCGGCATGGTAATCGCCGTGACGGCCGCGCGCAAATCGACGTTCCCCAGCCAGTCCAGACCCTGTTGCAGGCTGGCCGGATCGGGCGCGGGCGCGGCGGACAATGCGCGCTGCTGGAGGCGGGTATGGGCGCGCGCCTGCACGTCGCCCTGGTTGAGCAGAGCAATGAAATGGCGCAGTGTCTCGGCGGGCGCATCGGCTACTGCCCGGGTAAAACGGTCGAGCAGTTGGCGCGTTTGTGCGTGCGACCAGTCGTCGCGTTGTGTGAAGCACGGCGTTGCGCCGACGAGAATCAGCCCGCTGAAATGCGTTGGCGGCTGTTCTGTCTGCGGATGTGCCTGCTGCCTGGCGATTTCCAGCGCCAGCAGGGCACCCAGTGACCAGCCGCAGAGCAGGCAGCCCGTGGGCAGACGGTCGGCAATCCGGCGGGCGACGTCGGCAAAACGGCCGGGATCGGGCGGCGCGCTGGCGTAACCGGGCAAATCGACGAGATGAATATCCAGGTGCGCCGACAGCGCGGGAATGACCGGCGCCCAGGCTTGCCGCCCTAAGCCCCAGCCGTGAATCAACGCCAGCGACGGCCCGCTCATGCACATTCCTGCAAGGCATCGACCAGGCGGTCAATCTGCTCGACGCGGTGAGTCGCCGACAGCGAAACGCGCAGCCGCGCCGTGCCTGCCGGCACCGTCGGCGGGCGGATAGCGGGCGCCCAGATTCCCTTCTTGTAGAGCGCGGCGGCCACGCGCAATGCCGCGTGGTTGTCGCCGATAATGATGGGCTGGATGGCCGTGGGCGAAGGCATCAGCCGCCATTGCGTGGCGGACAGCCCGTCGCGCAGGCGGGCGATCAGCCTTTGCAGATGCGCGCGCCGCGCATCGCCCTGTTCGATGAGATCGAGGCTGGCGAGCAGCGCACAGGCCATGATCGGGCTGGCGCCGGTGGTGAAAATGTAGGTGCGCGCGCGGCTGATCAGCCATTCGATCACGGTTTCCGAGGACGCGACGAAAGCGCCTGAAGCGCCGGCCGCCTTGCCCAGCGTGCCCATATAAACGAGCCGTTCGGCGCGCGCTTGCCCGCTCAGGCCGATATCTAGCCCAAAGTGCGCCAGGCTGCCGCGCCCTTGCGGGCCGAGCACGCCGAAACCGTGGGCGTCATCGACCAGCAGCCAGGCATCGAAACGCTCGGCTAGTTCGAGCAGGCCGGGCAGGGGCGCGAGGTCGCCGTCCATGCTGAACACGGCGTCGGTCAGGATCAGCCGGCGCTGGCCGGGCCGGGCCGGGTTGGCCGCGAGCAGGCGCTCCAGCGCGGCAAGATCGCCGTGCGGATAACGGTGGCTTTCCGCGCCTTGCGCTTTGGCGAGCTGCACGGCGTCGATCAAGGAAGCATGGTTCAGACGGTCGGCAAAAATGGCGTCTCCACGCCCAGCCAGTGCAGTCACCATGCCGATGTTGGCCATGTAGCCGGTCGTCATCAGCAGTGCGCGCGGAAAGCCGGCAAAGGCGGCGAGCCGCCGCTCCAGCGCGTCATGTGGCGCCAGATGGCCGCTGACGAGATGCGAAGCGCCGCTGCCGACGCCCCAGCGGCGAGCGCCGGCGCAGGCCGCCTCGACCAGCGCCGGATCGGCGGCCAGGCCCAGATAGTCGTTACTGCAAAAGCTGATGAATTCACGGCCGTCGACGATCGCCAGCGGCCCGCACGGGGAGGCCAGCGTGCGGCGATGGCGGCGCAGGCCGTCGTGATCAAGCGTGGCGAGCTGGGCGGCCAGATCGTCGTGAAGCGGAGTGTGTGACATGGCGGATGGTGGTAAAAATGAGCTTGGCGCAATGGTTTGGGAGGCAGGCAATCATACAAGATTGGCGCGGAACCCGCTTTTGCGGGATAGCCAGATGGAGCGCTCCCGGCAAGGGAGGGCTGCGATGGCTGAGGCACGGCGGCACGCTGCGCTGTTTTGTCATGATTGGCTTGTGGCCCGTGGATTGGGCATTGTCGGTAAGCATGCCCTGAAGCCCGCGTGGAATGGGCGTTTCCGGCCATCCTGCCTGCCAGCCCAGTATGGGCGCGGGCTCCCGGCCGGCCTGCCGGCAAATGCCCTATTGACGCGGGCTCGCGGGCAGCCTCCGCCGCAATGTCCAACGTATTCCGACTCGCGCGGCGGCTGCACATACACCACGTCGCCGGCGCCATGCACCATGCCGTCAGCGTCTGCCCGTCGGTACTACGTGAATGCGAATGAAAAATGCCGGCCAGGAAGGCCGGCATTTTAAGAGGCGCATGGCGGGATGTCGCGCACCGCCGCGGTCACCGCTGGGGGCACTGCCGGACAATCGTCCGGCCGATCCGGCCAGTTAGGCGACGCGCACTTCAATCTTGCGCGGTTTGGCGCGTTCAAGCTTGGGAATGCTCAGTTTGAGTACGCCATTGTTGAATTCGGCCCGGATATTTTCGCGGTCGAGTTCCTTGCCCAGCGAAAACGTCCGGCGATAGCGCGGCGATTCGACTTCGACGTAGCTGGCTTCCATATCGGCGGGGATGGGCAGTTCGACTTCGCCTTCGATGGACAGCGCTTCCGCATCGACGTGGACGTTCAGCTTGTCTTTCGGCACGCCCGGCAGATCGGCATAGAGCGTAATGCCGGCTGCGTCCTCGATGACATCGACGGGCGGCAGCATGGCCGCCGCTTCGGCGTATTCGCTTTCATTTTTCCGTTGCGCGGTTTCGGTCACCTGATGTTCGTTCATGATGTTTTCCTTTCTTCAGCTTTTTTCAGTGATTTCGACGCGATGCGGCATCGAGGCGGCGCGGCGCCGGATGCTGACGTGCAGCACGCCGTCCTTGTAGGCGGCCGAGGCGCTTTCCGGATCGATGTCGTCAGACAGGCTGATGGCGCGGCGGTAAGCGCCGCTGATGCGCTCGTTGATGTGCGTCGCCGCTTTCGCGTCTGCCTGGGGCAGTTCGCTGCTGCGTTCGCCCGACAGCGTCAGCACGCCGCGTTCGATCGAAACATCGATGCTGGCCGGGTCAAGCCCCGGCGCAAAAGCGTAGATTTCCACGCTCGTCGGCGTTGTGCCGACATTGAGCGCCGGAAAACCGCTGCGTCCGATGCCGCGCAGCGGGGTGGCCGCGCCGGCATGACGCAATAGCTGGCGTTGCAGGCGGGCCAGATCGGCGAACAGGTCGCCGGCAAACAGGGTTCGATACATTCCATTCTCCTTTCAGATGGTTTCCGCAGGGGATTGCGGCGTTGACAAGAAGATAGGGATGTGTTTGGTCTTTTCAAGACCCGTGAGTGCCGGTGCGCGGGTGAAAAGCAAGGCGGCGATTGCTTCGCTGCTGCCGATTTCCGTGCACGCTGTGCGCGGGTAAAAAATCGCTGAGCCGTTGCGCGGCGCAATGCTGCCGGCGCTGGCTGCGGCGTGCTGCCGGAACGTATGGCATGTATGTCGGGGCAAGCCAATGCCGCAGAGAAAACTAAATTGATCGGCGTTGCGAGCGGGGTTGCATCCGTTCCGACGAATACTTCTTCCGGTTTGCGGCTAAATTGATCGACCTTACGGGAAGGAAAGCGGGAGCCGGCAAGAGACGGAGCTGGCGGGGCAGGTCGGGTCGGGCGGTGCAGGAGGGGAAAAAACGGTAGAACGGCAGAGCGGCAGGAACGTCGCAGGCAGGTGTGTTGGGGGCATGCCGGGAAAGCCCATTGCGCCTGGGCCACAGCGTCGCTGTAGCCGCCTGTTTACGCGGGTTCCGGCCATGCGCCATACCCGATGCGCGCATCCGGCAATGGTTGCCGGCGCGCCGGTGATTTTTCAGTCCGTTTCGTTGATCGTGCGGACGATGTCGCGCAGCGCCGCCAGTTTTGCCGGCTGACGCTGGCTGATCAGGGTCGCCAGATCCTTGGTCTGCGCGGACAGCTCGTTCTGTGTCTTGCAGGTGCGGAAGCGGTCGATCAGCGTTTGCGCCTGCGTGCCGAAGCAATCCATGCAGAAATCGACGAGCAGGAATCTTGCTTCGGAAATGATGGCCTCATCATGAATGTGCCATTCATCGCGGGCGTGCGCGGTTCTGGCGCCGGCCGCCGGCATGGCGGGGGCAACGCCATTTGCCGTATACGCCGCCGCGTCGGCGTGTGCGGGCGGCGCTAAAGGCGGCGCGGGCGTTGCGCCGTCATCCTGAATGATGAAGCCGTCCCGCATCAACTCACGGAGGATGGCGAACGATTCCTCGGCGGGGAGTACCGATTTATGCAGCAGATCTTCCAAAGTTCGGGGCTTGCTCAGCAACAGCATGATGCCTCGTTGCCGGAGCCCCAAGCCAACAGTATGGCGCGCTATTTCTTCTGCGCCTTTTTCGGTGACGCGCAAAACTGCCGATGGATTCATGTTTTCCTCCCGCTTTTCTGAATGATCGGACTGGCTACATGCGTTGTCAATCGGTTTGATGATTTTCCGGCTAAAGCTTGAAGCGGGCAATCGACTTGTTCAGCGCGCCGACAATCCTGTGAACTTTGTTGATCGCCAGCAGCAGCGGCGGCAGGGCGTCGAGGGAGCGCGTTTCGACATAATTGCGCGTCGCCACATCAATGGCGGCGACCTGTTTGGACAGGGCGTCGCTGTTTTCTTGAATCGCCGCCGTGATGTTGATCAGCTTCATCTGCATCAGCTTGAGCGAGGCCATCATGCTGGAGTTGTCATCTTCGGCAAGGTGAATGCTGATATGGAGGTCGCCTTCGGCGATTCTCCGCATGTTTTCGGCGGCCTCATAGGGTTCGCCGCCCAGCTGCTTAAGAATGTCGCCGCGCATGCGGAAGGCGAAAATCGCCACGAACGCCAGCAACACGCTGCTGGCTCCTAGGAAGTAAGCCGCCTGCTGCCAGAAACGCGCGTCAATGTCGTCGATGAAGAAGCCGATGCCGACGATCCATCCCCAAGGATCGAATTTCAGTACGCCGTTGAGTTTGGGGAAACGGAGATATTCCGGCTCGCCCGGCTTGAGGGTGTCCAGTTCAAGATAGGCTTTGTTGTCGGTGCTTGTTTTCAACCCTTCGCGGTAGGCTTCGGTGACGGTGCGCCCGTCCGGCAGCTTGCCGCCGTCGTCTATTTTGCCGATGCGGCTTTGGATCGGGTGCTGGATAAATCTGTCGCTTGCATAGTCGCGGATGAAGTAATAGTTGCGCACGCCTTGCCGTTGCGCGTTGATCGCTTCGATGGCGCGCCGCTGTGCATCTTCGCTGCTCATCTTGCCGCTGACTTCGAGCGCGTGGTAGTGCTTGATCAGAGAATCGGCAAAATCGAGCGATTGGCTGATATGCGAACGCCGTTCTTCATACAGGTTGTGCCGGATCGTATAAAGGCCGAAGCCCGATATGACGAGAAGCCCGAGCAGGGAAGCGGTAACGATGATTTGTATTCGGGTTTTCAGATGCATGATGTACCCCAATAAGCTGGTTCATTGATCTAATCAATGTGAAATCCGATGATGGATTAAAGTATTGCGACGGCAGGTCTGACAAGCCGGCATACCGCCGTAATTTGCACGTAATGGCCTTGTGTGCCCGAACTTTTGAGCGCATAACCGTCGCCATCATATATCGGGGAGTTGCCTCCCAAATCAAGACCTGGGTGACGATCGGTAAAAAAACCTGACGGATGTGGCTTTATTGCAAGGATTTGTCCGTATCGCGTTGCCGCCGGGAGGGTTCGGCCGGCAGGTTTTCCTTCGTCATTGCCGGTAGTGTCTGATTAAGCGCATTAAAAATCAAACGGTTATGTCCTGCGATAATGTGCCGGAAGTGGGAAAGGGCGCCTGAATCGGGTTGTAGGCACACTGAGCGCATACGTTGGTTGGAGTTGAGCGGAGTTGGCCGCAGGTTCGCGGGAATCGGTATACGCCCGACGGCCGCAATATGTACCCACCGTTGGCCGCAGTTCTCGGATGCGCCGGGCATCGCCTCATCGCAACGCCAGCCGTGCTTTTCGTACGCCTATAATTTGACGATAAGATATTCATTTTTATCGGATTTATGCACTTTTCCAAAGCCGCTATCTTGTCTTTCGTTGCCGGTATTCTCTGCCTGCAAATGCAGGCACATCTGCCTTCGCCGGCGGCGATCCTGCTTCTGATGGGCGTGGCGGTCGCCGCTTTACTGGCGGGCGTTGCAGGCATGCGCGGAAAGCCTGCGTCAGGCCGGGCGCGTCAGGGCGATGCGCCCGGCAAAGGACGCCGGCCGTTTACGGCGGAGCGCATAGCTTTCCCTGGCGTTGGCGCAGGCGCAGGCGCAGGCGCTGGGGTTGTTCTGCTCGCATTCATGCTCGGTTTTGTCTGGGCCGGCTGGCGGGCGCATCTGCGTCTGGCGGATGCCCTGCCGGCCGAGTGGGAAGGGCGCGATGTGACGCTGACGGGCATCGTCGCCGCTTTGCCGCATCGTTTTGCGCAGGGCGAGCGCTTTGAGTTCACGGTTGAGTCGGTGCAGACTCCCGGCGCGCATGTGCCAAAACATCTCCAGTTAACCTGGTATGAGGGGCGTTCCTGGCGTGATGCACGCGCCCTGGGAGCGCACAGACGCAGGGAAGGCGGCGGGGAAAACACACGGCGCAGCGATGATAAAAGCGCAGGGAATTCGCCCGCAGCGGCGGCGCGCACGGCGCACGTGCACACCGTGAATCCGGGCGCGGAAGAGGCCAAGACGCCGGCTGCCGCTTCGCTCCCGGCTACGGCGGCGGCCGCAGATTCTGGCGAAAATTCGGGCGTAGGTTCTGACGTCAATCCCGCCGCGCGTTCAACCGTCGAGCAGACTACCGATGCCGCGCTGAGTCCGCCCGCGCCCGACCGTCGGGCGACTGACGGCGCTTCCGGCCCGCCGGCGGCGGCCAATCCGTCTGCGCCGTCGGTGCGGCCGGCCGGCGGGCGTTTGCATGCGGGCGAACGCTGGCGGCTGACCGTGCGCCTGCGGCGTCCGCACGGCAATGCCAATCCGCAGGGCTTCGATTACGAGGCATGGCTGCTGGAGCGCAATATTCGTGCACTGGGCGCGGTGAGGCCGGACAAGCGGGCGGGCAATAGCGCCGACAGCGGTGTTGGCGGCTGCGGCAATAAGCGGCTCGATGCTTTCGTCGTGCGTCCCGCTTATCTGGTCGAGCGCCTGCGCGAGGCGGTGCGTGACCGCTTTGTTGCCGCGCTGCCCGATGCGCCGTATGGCGGCGTGCTGGCGGCGCTGGCCATCGGCGATCAGCGCGCGATTCCCGGCGCGCAATGGACGCTTTTCAACCGCACGGGCGTGACGCATCTGGTGTCGATCAGCGGCCTGCACGTGACAATGCTGGCGGCCTTGTTCGCGGGGCTGGTGGGCTGGCTGTGGCGGCGCAGTGAGCGCCTGATGTTGCGCCTGCCCGCGCCCAAAGCCGCTTTGCTGGCGGGCTGGCTGGCCGCCTGTGCGTATGCCTTGCTGGCGGGTTTTGAGGTGCCGGTGCAGCGGACGCTGTACATGTTGAGCGTGGCGGCGCTTGCCCTGTGTTCCGGGCGCAATTTCGGTTCTGGCAGAATTCTGCTGGCGGCGCTGTTCGTCGTAGTGCTCATCGATCCGTGGGCCGTGCTGTCCGTCGGTTTTTGGCTATCGTTTGGCGCGGTCGCCGCATTACTGTATGCGGCCGGCGCGCGCCTCAGGCAGCCTGCACGCCTTGCCGGAGTCGCGCGTTGGCGTGCGCTGGCGCTGCACTGGGGCGCGGCGCAGTGGGCGGTGACGGTGGCGGGACTGCCTTTGCTGCTCTTCTTCTTTCAGCAGTTTTCGCTGGTCTCTCCGCTGGCCAATGCCCTGGCGATTCCCGTCGTCAGCCTGCTGATTACGCCGTTGACGCTGCTTTGCGCCGTATTGCCGTGGTCATGGCTGTTACACGTCGATCACTGGCTGCTGGCGCAGCTGATGGCCGTGCTGAACGAACTGTCCGCCTGGCCGGTCTGGTGGCAGCCCGCGCCGCCGCTGTGGGCGATACTGCTGGCGCTGGGTGGCGTCGCCTGGCTGCTCTTGCCGCGCGGTTTTCCGGCGCGCTGGCTGGGCAGCTTGCTGCTTTTGCCGGCGCTGCTCTGGCAGGCGCCGAGGCCGCCGGCGGGCGAAGCCTGGGTCGATGTGCTCGATGTCGGGCAGGGATTGGCGGTCGCCGTGCGCACGGCGACGCACAACCTGCTCTACGATGCCGGGCCGCGCTACAGCGCCGAGGCGGATGCCGGACAGCGGGTCGTCGCGCCGTTTCTGCGCGCGGCCGGTATCGGGCGGCTCGACGCGCTGGTCATTTCGCACAGCGATACCGATCATGCGGGGGGGCTGGCTTCGATTCAGGCGTCGTTGCCGGTCGCGCGCCTGCTCTCTTCGGCAACGGCGGCTTTTGGCGGCGAAGCTTGCGCCGCGGGGCAGCATTGGACGTGGGACGGCGTGCGATTCAGTCTCTTGCATCCGGATGAGGCCGTGTATGCCGACACATCAGCCCCGCCGAATCATTTGAGCTGCGTGCTGAAGATCGAAGCCGCCGGAAGCCGCGCCTTGCTGACCGGTGACATCGACGCGGCGGCGGAAGCCCGTCTGCTGGCGTGGGAAGCGAAGCGAAATAGCGGGAAGAGTGAAGAAAGAAGCGAAGAACGCGGAGAAAAAAACAGGGAAGAGCGTGACGGCGCGGAGGCAAGCCCGAACGCGGATGCTGCGTACGGCATGCCGGCAAAGGGCTCGCCGGCGGCGATGCCGACGTTGCGCAGCGAAGTCATCGTCGCTCCGCATCACGGCAGCCGCAGATCGTCGACACCGCCTTTTCTTGCGGCTGTCGGCGCGCATGAAGCCGTGTTCTCGGCGGGATACCGCAATGCTTTCGGGCATCCGCATGCGGAAACACTGGCGCGCTACGCCGCGCGGGGCAGCCGGCTATGGCGGACCGATGCTGGCGGCGCAATACATGTACGGCTGGCGGCGCGCGCCGAGGTCTCGTCGTGGCGGCAAGTTCGCCGGCGTTACTGGCAAATGCAATAAGCGCGCGAAAGGTGCGCGAAATACGCCTTGCCACGTAACCCGTCATGCTCACGCGCGCCGCTGGCATACGCCATCAGCGTGCAAAAGGCGCCGGTCGGCGGGACGTCTGCAATTCCGCCGTAAATGCGGGAGACCGGATAAAAATCATCTTTGAAATTTCCGGCAGACCTGCCCGCAAACGCCCAATTGACGCGGGCTGCGGCGGTGCGGCTGTGGCAGGCGGCGCCCTCTTTTGACAACCGGCAGATTTACCCGGCCGGCGGCCGTCGGCGATCAACATGATCAAACCGATCGGCATGCCGCCGCGATCCTGGCTCAGTTCGGCACTGCGCAACGTGCCGTTTGGTTTTGTCCTACCGTTTGCGATGTGCCGTAGCGTTAATTGGTGATTGGTAGACCTGCCCGCAAACACCCAATTGACGCGGGCTGCGGCGGTGCGGCCGTGGCAGGCGGCGCCCTCTTTTGACAACCGAAAGATTTACCCGATTGGCTGCCGGCTGTCAGATATGTTTTGGCGAGCATGCAGCCCCGACGGGTTAGTCGGTCAGACCGGCTTATATCGTCAGGCATCGTCAGGCCGTTTCAGTCAGCCTGCATGGGGATTGCTTGCCTGCTGGGAGGATGGAAAAAGGAGAACAGGACGAAGGGTATGAAAGGTACAAAAGCCCGAAAGCCTGAAAGAGCGGCAGGGCAAGAAGCCGGAAAAGGCTGGAAAACGACGGAAAGGTAATGTACAAGGCAAATAAAAATGCCCCCTGAACAGGGGGCAAAGGAGGTGCAAAAGAGGAGAAGCGAAGAGAAGCGCAATGCCTGGATTTGTCTGAAGCGGCGGGCCTGAAAATAAGGGCTATGGGCAATGCCAAAACACCGCCCATAGCCCCAACAGGTACACGTGGAAATTTTTCACGGCCGGCCAATGGGGGTGCATGGATGATGACAGATGCGTCGGGAAGATCTGGAATGGTCGGCAATGCTGGCTGCCGTGCCGCTTGTGGAGCCAGTGACCATGCCTATTGTTGCCGACAAATCAGAAAAATTTCCGACGGCCGTCAGCGGGCGTTGTGTTCAAGAATCTGACTGTCCGCCGCGTGATGGTCGGGCGCGTGATTGACCAGCGTCGTCGCCAGGCCGAGGCCGATGATGTAGGCAAGAATCAGAACGGAGCGAACGATACGGTTTTTCATGGTAGATCCTCGGTAAAGGCATCTCCTTGCGGTGCGCTTCAGGCGGTGTTGAAACTGTGGCATTGGCCGGGAGCGAACTTCAGGAAAGTCGAATGAGGCGCAGTCTATCCATTTTTTTCTCGTTTACAATAAACACAACAGCAATTTTTTATTAAGTTAATTTTAATAATGGACGCACTTTCCGATATTGCTTTCTTTGCGCTGCTGGTTCGGCACGGTAATCTGACTTCTGCCGCTCGCGAGCTGGATGTCACGCCGCCTGCGGTCAGCCGTCGGCTGGCGCTGTTGGAAAACCGCCTGGGCATCCGCCTGCTCAACCGGACGACGCGCCGCGTGTCGCTGACCTATGAAGGCGAGCTGTATCTGGAGGAGGGGCGGCGGATTCTCGACGATCTAGGCGAGCTGGAGCAGCGCGTTTCCAGCGGCCATTCCGTCCCGCGCGGCCTGCTGCGCGTCAATGCCAGTTTCGGCTTTGGCCGCGAGTATGTGACGCCGATCGTCGCCGAATTTATACAGGATTATCCGGAGGTGGAGGTTCAGTTGCGCCTGACCGATCGCCCGATCAATCTCGTCGAGGAAGGCTTTGATGTCTGCGTGCGTTTCGGGCACGTTCCCGATGCGCGCGTGGTGGCGCGCAAACTCGCCTCGAACCGCCGTTATCTCTGCGCGGCGCCGGCCTACCTCGAAAAATACGGCGTGCCCGCCACACCAAACGATTTGCGCCAACACAAGTGCATCGTCATCCATCAGACGAACGCGGCCGTCGCCGCCTGGCGCCTGAATAACGGCGCGGAAGAGGAAACGGTCAAAGTACGCGGCGCGGTCGTCACCAATGATGGGGATGCGGCGGTCGCCATGGCGCTGCGCGGCCTGGGGATTCTTGAGCGTTCGGAATGGCACGTGGCGCCGTATATCCGTTCGGGAAAGCTGCAACTGCTGCTGCCCGACTGGGTGCTGCCGGCGGCGGATATCTACGTGGTCTATCCGGTCAGGAAGAATCTGTCGGCCAAGGTGCGCGCTTTCGTCAACCATCTGGCGGACAGCATCGCCGCGCATCAGGTAGTGACCGACGGCGTAATGAATCAATGGTAAGCATATAAAACCCCGAAACCGCCGCGATACGGGCAAGGCGGCGAATGATGCCGCGCCGGGTGCCGCGCCTCATGCCGCCTCCGGCGCGATGGCTGATGTTGCCTCAGGCGCTTCTTTGGCGCGGCCGGCCGGCGATGGTTCCGGCGCTGGCGGCTGCGCTGCTTTCCGCCGCGTATGATGCGCTTTCCAGATGTTTTGCCCCGCGCTACCCATTGCCCATCTGCTGTGGGTGCGTTGTGTTCTGCATGTGCTGCTGGCGGCGTTTTTTAGCGCGCGCATGGGGAAAGGGCTGTTGCGCAGCCGACGGCCGCTGCTCCAGGCGTTGCGCGCGCTGATGCTGGTTTCCATGTCTTTTCTGGTTCTTTTTTGGTAATGTTTGGCCGGCGCCGTATTCCGCTCGCCGAGACGACGGCGATCATTTCTTTCCGCCCTTGCTGATTACGGCGATTACGGTACTTTCCGCGCCGCTACCCAAGGAAAGCGTCGGGAAAGTCCAATGGGCGGCGGTCGCGTCGGGCTTTGCCGGCGTCCTGTTGATCGTCCGTCCCGGTGCGTTGGTATTCGATCCGGCCGTGTTGTTTCCCTTGCCGGGCGCAGTCTGCTACAGCCCGTCCCGGATTTTGATGCGCCGCTTCAGCGGGGCGGAAAATCCGCTGACGACGCATTTTTATACCGGACGGATTGGCCTGATCGTCGCCAGCATGGGCTATCAGACCGACTGGGTGAGGCCGAAATGGCCCGTGGCCGGCCAGATGATCGGGCTGGGATTTTCCGCCGGCATCGGCCACTATCCACGATCTGCTGATCATTGCGTTCCAGCGTGTTGGTCCGTCGGCTGAGCCGTTTTTCTATGCGCAGCGCGTCTGGGTCATGCCGCTTAGCGCCGTCTTTTTGGTGAACTGCCGGATGCGCTGTCGTTGGTGAGGATTTCGGTCATCGTCGGCAACAGCCTATTCGTTGCGTTGAGGCAGCGCCGGTAGCGCTTGCGCTGAAGGATGGCGCGCGTGAGGTCGGCGGGCTGAGGGCAGCGCTGTGCCCGCCGCGGCGCGCTGGCCGCATGCATGGACGGATGATACAAACAGCAGAAATGGCGGGAACGGAACGAATGGCGGACAAGGGCGAACAAGGGCGAATAGCCCATAGTGAATGACCCATGGCTAATTGATGCGCCTGGCGAAATTCCGCCTCGATCGCCCCGCTTAATGGATCGAAGGCGGCGTTTCCGGCACGTTGCCAAAGAGCGTGTCGATGGCGGCCTTGTCAAAGCGGTATTCGTGATTGGCCAGGTCGTCGCGGATGACGAGTACGCCGTTTTCCTTGAGCGCGCTGTAAATGTCATGGCGGCCGAGCGTGCGCAGAATATTGCGCACTTTGTCCCAGTCCATCGGCCAGTCGTGCGTGACCGCCCGCGGAGGGAAAAGGCGCACCGTCTCTTCGTGGAACAAGCGGGTGAGCAGCGTTTCGGCGGGCAGCGCGTTCAGTTCTTCCGGCGTGACCGTACCGGCCAGGGCCTCGATGCGCGCCCAGCCATCGGCATCGCGTGTGTCGGTCGTCGGCATTTTCTGGATGAACAGCCCGGCGGCGCCTTGCGCCGAAGCGGCCAGGAAAAAACGGGTGGTGAGTTGCTCGGACTGCGCCAGATAGTGTTCGAAGAGGGCGGCAATACTGTCGCCGGCCAGGGGGACGACGCTTTGATAGGGCGCGCGCATCGCCGCCGTTTCGAGCGAAAACAGCAGTTGCCCGTGGCCGAGCAGATCGGCGAGCGGCGCATCGCGCCCGATCGCTTCGCCGACCTGCGCCATGGCGCGCAAATTGAGCGATTCGCTGCAATCGATGACGAGCAACGGCAGGGGGCCGCTGCCGCGTAACTGGATCGTCAGGCGGCCGGGCTGTTTGAGATTGTCGGCGAGCAATACGGTGGTTGCGCCCATTTCGCCGAGCAGCTCAATGACGCGCGGCGGATAATCGCGCCGCGCCAGCAGTTGCGCCCAGACGGTCTCCAGACGCACGATGGCGCCGCGAATGTCGAGTTCCTCAAAAAGAAAGCGCTGTACGCAATCGGTGGTCATGGTTGCTTCTCCGTTCCTCATTCCGCCGGTTTCTCCGGCAGGGCCTGGGCATAAGTTTCCGGCGTAAAGCCAATGAGCAGCCTCGTGCCGGTATCGAGCAGCGGCCGCCGGATCAGCGTTGGGTAACGCGCCATCAGCGCCAGCGCGCGGGTTTCGTCGAGATCGGCGCGTTCGGCTTCACTGAGCTTCCGCCACGTCTGTCCGCGCGTGTTGAGCAGGGTTTGCCAGCCGGCGCGGCGGCTCCAGTCGGGCAGGCAGGCGTCGGCGACGCCCGCTTTCTTGTAATCGATGAAATCGTAGGCAATCCCCCGCGCATCCAGCCAGGCGAAGGCTTTTTTCATCGTGCTGCAATTTTTGATGCCGTAAATCTTGAACATTGGGTTGGCGTCTCATTCCATCGGTTTGTTTGCGACTGCCTTGCCGTATGCTGCAATGCAGGCATGGCTGGCAGCCCGTCATCGGCTGCAAAAGTAGCGCAATCGTTCGGCGGGTTCAAGCAGTGCGCCGGCGCGGGTTCAGCCAAAGCGCTCCGGGCGCCCCTCTAAAATAGCGGCTTTCTTTGCCAAAATACTGCGTTGGCTTGCCTTGCCGTACTAAATGTACTGTCAGCGGCTCGCCGCCTTGTCTTTTGGCAAAGTCGAGCCGCTATTTGCGCTTTCGGAGCACCTCCTCGGAAACCCGCGTGGATAGGGCGTTTCCCGGCAGGCACCTCCGGAACCCTTATCAATAAAGGGCTGGCGGGTAGGTACCCTGAGACACTTTAAATATAGGAATCGCCAAGGCCTACGCGCTGACTTCAATTGACGAAGCTTCTCTTGATGCCGTTGCGCTGAGCGACAGCGCGCCCCGCTGACTTTCTTTGCCTCGCCAAAGAAAGTCAGCAAAGCAAAATCCGAAGGATTTTGAACGTTGCTTTAGCAACGGCACGCAGTGCGAGCGAAGCGAGTAAATGCGACCCCAGGCGCAGAAGACTCCTTGTCGCGGGCCGCTTGGCGGCGGGCTTGATCACTCGCTTGCGCTCAGACAATCAAGCCCTTGTTTCCGCCAAGCCGCCCCGCGCCTGCGGCTAAGGGGATTAGAGCACTCCGTGCTTACCTATCCGGCAGACCGCCCGTGTATCGGCTTGCAGAATAGCGCGGACGGATTTGTCGTCAGCGGCAGGCCCGAATCGGTGGCGCGCGTGTGCGGCGTGTTGTCGGACACGGTCAAAGACGCAAACGGCCAAACGCCTGAAAACCTGCTGTGGTGGCTGGACGTGGAAGTCGGCTTCCACCACCCCGCCATGCTGCCCGCCGTAGCGCAAGTGGCCGAATGGGCGGCCGCCTGCGGTTTGGACGTGGAACAGGCACGCGGCATCGCGCACAATATCCTGATGGATGCGGTGGACTGGGTGGCCGAATGCCGCAGCATGGCCGCACTGGGCGTGCGGCGGATTTTGGAAACCGGCCCTTCCGGCGGCGTGGCCATGCTGACGCAGGCCGTGCTGGAAGGGGAAGAAATTGAAGTGCTGGATGTTTCTGGCGCGGAAGGCAAAGCGGCGTTGTTTGGCGCGGGATAAAAGAGATTGGCGGAATTTTTGAGCAGCCGGACATAAAAGGCTACCTGAAAAATATTTCTGCTTATTTGGAGCGGATTATTTTAGCTTCGCAGAAACTTACTTCGTTTATTTTCAGGTAGCCTTTAGATTGATGGGGAGGCTGTATTTATATTTGAGGCTGCTGATTTTTAGACGGCCTCTGATGCCGTCTGAAAGCGTTAGCTTCAACGGAGTTAGAGTTTGGAACGGCAAACCGTCAATCAAATAACCGCGTGCTTGCGTACCGCACACACCCTACGCGTTGGTTTTGGGGTTTCGTGTGATTTACAGGTAGGGTGTGTGGCGCAGCCACGCACGCGGTGGGTGGCTATGCAGGTTACGGCTTGTTTAGTTTAAAGCATATTTGGATCGGCATTAATCAACAAAAATACAACTACAATATTTCTGACAAACGATAGAACGCAATGAATTAGTAGTGCAATCAATATTGAATTCCAAAAGCTTCCAAAAGAAATAGATAATGCAACAATTGAGATTAGTGCTGAAAATACAGAAGAAACAACATTTTCAAGAATTAATCTTGTAATATGTTGAAGATAGTCCGATTTTCTTAGCTTATTTAATAACTCACTATTTAAGGCTGTTAATAAAGCCAATATTGTGCCTGAAAAACCAACAAACATTGCACTAAGAGTCGAAATTGCCTGTAACATTTCTTTATTAAATTGTACCAATGGCCATTGGAAGAATAGTATTGCAGCTATAATGGAAAGAAATAATGGCATACCTGCTTCTAAAAATTTCCCATTGATAATCATTTTATAATCCTTTAGCAATACTCATGATGTCGCCAATCATGATAGGCTGAAAGAGCTGCTTTAATACGTTCTTGGAAATCAATTCTTCCTGATAGCAAATTAATATTCAACCTGGATGAATATTCTATCTTTTCCTTGAAAAAATAAACTTGATCAATTTTATCATCTTCATTTTCAACGCCTGATATAAGTAATTCTTTAATATCATTGGCTGGATCTTTGGCAAATTCAATGATTTCATCGATGGATTGTTGATTAAAATTAAGTCTATCTGTTGGAGCTTTCTTGCCCTTAAATTCAATTATTCCACGATACCCTTGTGCTGCTTGTGCACATGATCTAATACCAGAGATGAAGCTTTTTCCAGCTTGACTTTGAGCCTGTATGTTTTTTGCCCCAACCTCAACAATATCCAAATGAACTTGAGTAAAAATATTCATTTTTTTAATTCTGTTTAGAGCGTCTTTCTTAACACCTAAACGGAATTCAAACTGATTATTTGTAAAATAAGAAACATACTCAGCAATTGCTGCGGCTCTCATACCTATATGGTTGTATTGTATAACTATGAATGGTTGGCCATTATTAGGGAAAAATAAAGCACAACATTCCTCGTTAAAAAATTGATTAGAGCTATTTTTTGCATCTCCTGTTGGTTTATCCAGCTCTGCAAGGCCAGGACCATCCAATCTAAATTTCAGAAAATCTAATTCCCAATAAGAAGGAACTCCATTTGTTGCCGGATTGAAAGTAATTTTTTCTAGACGATATTTTTGGTGTTTAATTATGACACACCGTTGATTCAGTTGTTGAATAGAATATAGTTTTTGTATCCCATCTTCAAAAGAATCTCCGTTTGGATTCATACGTGAAATTTCATAGAAATGAAAATTGACGGTTTTCTTTGCCATATTTTTTCCTTTATTTAATCAAATTTATTTACTTCAAAACCACCTTCAAATACTTCCCAGTATAACTCCCCTTAAACTTCGCCACCTGCTCGGGACTGCCTTCCGCAATAATCCTACCCCCGCCATTGCCGCCTTCCGGTCCCAAGTCCACAATCTAATCCGCAGTTTTAATCACGTCCAGATTATGCTCGATAATCACAATCGAGTTGCCTTTGCCTTTCAGACGGCCTATGACTTCCAGCAGCAGGGCGATGTCGGCGAAGTGTAGGCCGGTGGTGGGTTCGTCGAGGATGTAGAGCGTTCTGCCGGTGTCGCGTTTGGATAGCTCTAAGGCGAGTTTGACGCGCTGGGCTTCGCCGCCGGAGAGGGTGGTGGCGGACTGGCCGAGGCGGATGTAGCCTAGGCCTACGTCCATCAGGGTTTGCAGTTTGCGCGATACGGTGGGGACGGCGTCGAAAAATTCGCGGGCTTCTTCGACGGTCATGTCGAGGACTTGGCTGATGTTTTTGCCTTTGTATTGGATTTCGAGCGTTTCGCGGTTGTAGCGTTTGCCGTGGCAGACTTCGCAGGGGACGTACACGTCGGGCAGGAAGTGCATTTCGACTTTAATCACGCCGTCGCCTTGGCAAGCTTCACAGCGGCCGCCTTTGACGTTGAAGGAGA
>CALHZD010000036.1 GCA_938040985.1 uncultured Propionivibrio sp. | reverse complement strand
ATCCTTCGGATTTTGCTTTGCTGACTTTCTTTGGCGAGGCAAAGAAAGTCAGCGGAGCGCGCTGCCGCTCAGCGCAACTGCATCAAAAGAAGCCTCGTAAGTGGAAGTCAGCGCACATGTCTTGGCAATTCTTGTTTTTTAGTTTTAGGGCATCCCTGGGCGCCTGCCCGCCAGCCCTTTATTGATAAGGGTTCCATAGGTGCCTGCTCGGAGATGCACTACCCACGCGGGTTTCCGGCGCCCTTCAAAAGTCCCTCGCCTTGTGGGAATGTACGGAAATAAGGGTCAGGGGAGCGGGTAAGGCGGGTAAAAAAGCCGATGGCAGAAGCGCCTCAGCCTTCCAAAAACAAATGCCTTGAGCGCTTTAAAAACAAGGAAGAAAACATAAAATGCCCTGAAGTCCCCTAAATACGCGGAGCTCAGAGCATCAAAAAACATAAACCGTAAAATTACGCCTGATGCCTACCCCTTTTGTCGGGCATGAATGCCTAACCAGAAAGCGGTGCTTTGCACCCCGCGTGGATAGGGCGTTTCAGAACATATCCCTCTAAGGCGCCCTGTTTACGCGGGCTTCCGAATATGTCCTTTCGCGTATTCGATAACGACGAAACACCCAAAACCCCTTAGGCGCAGCCGCAGGCGCGGGGCGCTTGGCGGAAGCAAGGGCTTGATTGTCTGAGCGCAAGCGAGTTATCAAGCCCGCCGCCAAGCGGCCCACGACAAGGAGTCTTCTGCGCCTGGGGTCGCCTTTCTTTGCTGACTTTCTTTGGCGAGGCAAAGAAAGTCAGCGGGGCGCGCTGCCGCTCAGTGCAACAGCATCAAGAGAAGTTGCGTGGGCGGAGCCAGCACAGCACTGCCTGTTCTCGCGCGCAGCCACCGCCCAGAGAAGCCTTGCGGGCGGAGCCAGCGCCTACGGTCAAACAATCTTTTCAATCCTTGTTTTTAGGTTATTCCGAGCGCCTACCCTGAAGCTTCTTATCCACGGGCGTTTCAGAAGGGCTGCCCGCTAGCCCGCGTATTTAGGGCATTTCAGAGAAGGTTGCCCGCAAGTCCTTTATTTACGGGTATCTCAGAGGGGTGTGCCTTGAAGCCCTTGTAAACAGGTCATCTCCAGGCACCTGCCCGCAAACGCCCTGTCCACGCGGGTTTCAGAGGGTTGGTCGGGCACGGTGTTCCGGTTTATGTTTTTTGATGCCACGAAACCCTTGTGTTTAAAGGGATTCAGAGCGATTTATGTTTTCTGCCTTATTCACGCCGATCTCAGAGAAGTGCTCCAAAAGCTTAATAGCGGCTCGACTTTGCCAAAGACAAGGCGGCGAGCCGCTGACAGTACGCTTAGTACGGCAAGGCTAGGCCAACGCGATTTTCCTGCAAAGGAAGACGCTATAGCAGAGGATACCCGGAAACGCCCTATCCACGCGGGCTCCAGCGGCGTCTGCCGGCAGCGCATCGAACTCCGCCAATGCGCTGTGACACCCACACGGATACGCAGCGCGCGTTTCGTCAAATGCAGGGCTTGCCGTAAAATCCCCTCTACTTTCTTCCACTCGATTTCAGCCTGTCTTAGCGAGAAACTCATTATGTCCAGCCAAAATATCGCCGATACAGCATCCGGCTTCCTCGAACGCGTCAATGACAAACTGCTCAATGTGGTCGCCGCCGATCCGGCGACGGCGAACGATAAGGAGCGCTATCGCGCGCTGACCAACGTCGCCCGCGAACAGCTTTCCCGGCGCTGGGTCAAGACGCAGCTTGAAGACCGCCAGAATCAGGCGCGGCGCATTTACTACCTGTCGATGGAATTTCTTGTCGGCCGCGCGCTAAATAACGCGCTCGCCGCGCTGGGTCTGCACGAACAGGCGGAGGCCGCATTCTCCGAACCCGGCGGCCCATCGCTCGCCGCCGCGCTCGAATGCGAACCGGATGCCGCGCTCGGCAACGGCGGGCTGGGCCGCCTGGCCGCCTGCTTTCTCGACTCGATGGCGACGCTGGAGCTGCCATCATGGGGCTACGGCATGCGTTACGAATACGGCATGTTCGCGCAGTCCATCGTCAACGGCATGCAGGTCGAACGGCCCGACGCCTGGCTGACGGAAGGCGCGCCGTGGGAATTTTTCCGTCCCGGCACCGTTTATACGGTGCATTTTGGCGGAACCGAGGAACACTACGGCGAATGGGCGGAATGGAACGCCGCCGAATCCGTCGAGGCGCGCGCCTACGATTATGTGATTCCCGGCCACGGCACCGAGCGCGTCAGCACCCTGCGCCTGTGGAAGGCTGGCGCGCCGGCGCAGATTGACCTGAACGCCTTTAATTCCGGCGACTACGGCCGCGCCGCCGAATTCAAGAACCGCTTCGAGAACATTTCCTGGGTGCTCTATCCGAACGACAGCACCGCCGCCGGCCGCGAACTGCGGCTGCGTCAGGAGTATTTCTTCGTCTCGGCCTCTTTGCAGGATATTCTCCAGAATCATCTGGAAGAGTACGGCAGCCTCAACAACCTTGCCGACAAGGTCGCCATCCACCTCAACGACACGCACCCGGCCATCAGCATCGCCGAGTTGATGCGCTTGCTCTGCGACGAGCACGGCATGCTCTGGGCGCACGCCTGGAAACAGTGCCAGCGCATTTTCTCCTACACCAACCACACGCTGATGCCCGAAGCGCTGGAGACCTGGCCGGTCGGCCTGATGCAGTACCTGCTGCCGCGTCATATGCGCATCATCTACCGCATCAATCAGGAGTTTCTCAGCGAGGTCGAACAGCGCTTTCCCGGCGACATCGAGCTGATCCGCCGCGTTTCCCTGATCGACGACACCAGCGGCGATGCCAACAACAGGCGCGTGCGCATGGCCAATCTTTCCATCGTCGGCAGTCATCGCGTCAATGGCGTCTCGAAGCTGCATTCCGACCTGATGGTGCAAACCATCTTCGCCGACTTTGCCCGCCTCTATCCCGACCGCTTCGACAACAAGACCAACGGCGTTACGCCGCGCCGCTGGCTGGCGCAGGCCAATCCCGGCCTTGCCGCCCTGCTCGATCGGCGGCTGGGCGATCCCGGCTGGCGGCTGCATCTCGACCGCCTGGCCGGTTTGCGTCCGGCGGCCGACGACGCCCAGTTTCGCTGTGACTTCGCCGCCGTCAAACGGGCCAACAAGCTGCGTCTGGCCGCATACATCAAGCGCGAGCTGGATATCACGCTCGATCCCGACGCGCTGTTCGACGTACAGATCAAGCGCATCCACGAATACAAGCGGCAACTGCTCAACGTCCTGCACGTCATCTCCCGCTACAACGCCATCATTCACGGCATCGCCGACGATGCGCCGCCGCGCTGCGTCATCTTCGCCGGCAAGGCCGCGTCATCCTACGCCATGGCCAAAAACATCATTCACCTGATCCATGACGTGGCCAACATCGTTAATAACGATGCGCGCGTGCGTGACCGCCTGAAAGTCGTTTTCGTGCCGAACTACAGCGTTTCCCTGGCCGAGATCATTATTCCGGCGGCTAACCTGTCCGAACAGATTTCCACCGCCGGCACCGAGGCTTCCGGCACCGGCAACATGAAGTTCGCGCTCAACGGCGCGCTGACCATCGGCACCGAGGACGGCGCCAACATCGAAATCCGCGATCAGGTCGGCGCCGACAACATTTTCATTTTCGGCAACAGCGCCGCGCAGGTCGAGGCGCTGCGCCGCGAGGGCTACGACCCGCGCGCCATCTACCAGAATGACCCGGCGCTCAACGAAACGCTGAACAAGATCGATGGCGGCTATTTCGCGCCGAACGACCGCAAGCGCTATCACGACATCTTCAATTCGCTGGTCAATTACGGCGACCACTACCAGCTGCTGGCCGATTTCGCCAGCTATATGGAAACGCAGCAACGCGTCGACGCGCTTTACCGTTCGCCGGACGAGTGGCAGCGCAAGGCCATCCTTAACGTGGCCGGAATGGGCATTTTCTCCTCCGACCGCACCATCCGCGAATATGCGACCGAAACCTGGAATCTGGCCGCAGCCCTGAAACCCGAATGAACGAATGCCACCGCATTCAAGTTTTCAACCCGTCTGAGGCCGATCCTCACCAACCATCGGGAGAGCGA
The DNA here is from genome assembly GCA_938040985.1 of uncultured Propionivibrio sp. GTDB lineage: Bacteria > Pseudomonadota > Gammaproteobacteria > Burkholderiales > Rhodocyclaceae > Propionivibrio. The sequence goes on along the minus strand of CALHZD010000036.1, from coordinate 25,803 downwards.
GCATGCTGAACAAGGACGAAGCGCTGGCGCTTTGCCGCGCCGAACACGGCGACCCGTTTGCTGTTCTGGGACCGCACAAAGACGCCGAGGGACGCTTATGGCTGCGAACCCTGCAACCGGGCGCCGACGCCGTGTACGCGATCGACGCGGAGAGCGGCCAAATCCTAGCTGAGCTGAAGCAGCGCGAAATCGAACCTTTCGGCGCTTTTTCAGGCCTGTTCGAGGCGCAAATGCCGGCGCAGTCCGCCGCCGGCGACGCCGAACCGCCGCGCTATCGCCTGCGTATTGTCTGGCCCGGCGGCGCTCAGGAAACCGACGATCCCTACCGCTTCCCGCCCGTACTGGGCGACATGGACGTTTGGCTGCTGGCCGAAGGCTCCCATCTGCGTCCTTTTGAACGGCTTGGCGCACATCCGTGCCGGATCGATGGCGTCGATGGCGTCGCCTTCGCCGTTTGGGCGCCGGATGCCCAGCGCGTCAGCGTCGTCGGCGATTTCAATACCTGGGACGGCCGCCGCCACCCGATGCGCTGGCGGCCGGAATGCGGCGTTTGGGAAATTTTCCTCCCCGGCATTGATGTCGGCGCGCGCTACAAGTATGAAATCCGCTCGCGCAACGGCGAAATCGTGCCGCACAAGGCCGACCCCTACGGTTTTGCCGCCGAGCTGCGTCCGGCCACTGCTTCCATCGTCACCCGCATGCCGCCGCCCGCGCCGCGTCAGAACCAGGAAACGCGCCTCGACCAGCCGGTTTCGATCTACGAAGTGCATCTCGGTTCCTGGCAGCGCAACAACGACGGCGGCTTTCTCGACTGGCAGGAAATGGCGCAACGGCTGATTCCCTACGCGGCCGACCTCGGTTTTACCCATCTCGAATTGCTGCCCGTGTCGGAACATCCGTTCGACGGCTCCTGGGGCTACCAGCCGCTGGGCCTTTACGCGCCGACTGCGCGCTTTGGCTCGCCGCAGGGCTTTCGCGATTTTGTCGCCGCCTGCCATGCCGCCGGACTGCAAGTCATCGTTGACTGGGTGCCCGCGCATTTTCCAAGCGACGCCCACGGCCTGGCGCGCTTTGACGGACAGGCGCTCTACGAGCACGCCGATCCGCGCGAAGGCAGGCATCAGGACTGGGGCACGCTGATCTACAACTTCGGCCGCCGCGAGGTCTTCAATTTCCTCACCGGCAACGCCCTGTTCTGGATCGAACGTTACGGCATTGACGGTCTGCGCGTCGACGCCGTCGCCTCGATGCTCTACCGCGATTACAGCCGCAAGGAAGGCGAGTGGATTCCCAATGTTTTCGGCGGCCGCGAGAATCTGGAGGCCGTGCATTTCCTGCGCCGCATGAATGAAGTCATCGGCCAGGAATGCCCCGGCGCGGCCACTTACGCCGAGGAATCGACCGCCTGGCCGTCGGTCAGCCGCCCGCCGTCGATGGGCGGCCTCGGCTTTCATTACAAATGGAACATGGGCTGGATGCACGATGTGCTCGACTACATGACGCGCGACCCGATTCATCGCCGTTACCACCACAACCAGCTCACCTTCGGCCTGCTCTACGCTTTTACCGAAAACTTCGTCCTGCCGCTCTCCCACGATGAAGTCGTCCACGGCAAGGGTTCGCTGATCAGCAAAATGCCGGGCGACTACTGGCAGAAATTCGCCAACCTGCGCGCCCTGTACGGCTTTATGTGGAGTCATCCGGGCAAAAAGCTGCTGTTCATGGGCGGAGAATTCGCCCAGTGGAACGAATGGAACGACGCCGGCGCGCTCGACTGGAACCTGCTTGACTTCCCGATGCACGACGGCGTGCGCCGCTTGATCCGTGACCTCAACCAGCTCTATCGCCACACGCCCGCTTTGTACGAGATCGACTTTGAACATCAAGGCTTTGAATGGATTTCAGCGAACGATTCCGACAACTCGGTCATCGCCTTTCTGCGTTATGGCCGCGACCGCGCGCGCGCTGTGCTCTGCGTCTGCAACTTCACGCCGGTCGTCCGCCACGACTACCGGCTTGGCGTCCCCGGGCAGGGGCGCTTTGTCGAGCGGATCAACACCGATTCGCACTACTACGGGGGCAGTAATGTCGGCAATCCTTTCGGCGGCGCCTATGCCGAAAACATTCCCTCGCACGGGCGCGACTGGTCGGTCTCGCTGACGCTGCCCCCCTTGGCCACGGTGATTTTTGAATGGGAGCATTGACGCCGTTGAACTCCTCGAAGCCAGCGGAACCGACTCATCGCGCTTCCAGGCAATGCCGCGAAGAAGCATTGGACAGCGGCCGCGCCTGGCCGCTAGGCGCGCATTGGGATGGCGCCGGCGTCAATTTTGCCCTCTTTTCGGCGCATGCCGCGCGCGTCGAATTATGTCTGCTTGACGACGTGCAGGAACGCCGCCTGATGCTGCCCGGGAAAACCGACCAGGTCTGGCACGGCTATCTGCCCGGCGCGCGTCCCGGCCTGCGCTACGGCTATCGCGTCTATGGGCCGGAGGAAGGCGCGGAATACGTAGAATACGCGGCAGTCCCCGGCAACCGCTTTGATCCCCGACGCCTGCTGCTCGACCCTTATGCGCGCGAACTGGCCGGCGGCCGGCAGCTTTCCCAGGCCGATTCCGACGCCGGCGATGCCGCCGTCCGCTCTCTTCTGATATCCCGCGTCGCCGACACCGCCCCCTTTGATTGGGGCGATGATGCCCCGCCGGCCATTCCACTGGCCGATTCGGTGATTTATGAGATTCACGTCAAAGGCGCCACGCAAACGCATCCCGACGTGCCCGAAGCACAGCGTGGAACCTACGCTGGCCTTGCTTCTCCCGCCATGCTGCGCCACTTCAAGCAGCTCGGCGTCACTGCCGTCGAGCTGCTGCCGGTGCACGCCTTTGTCGACGAGCCACGGCTGGCGCGCAACGGCCTGAGGAACTACTGGGGCTACAACACGCTCGCCTTTTTTGCCCCGGAATCGCGCTACGCCGGCAATGAACAGCCGGTCATCGACGAATTCCGCGCCATGGTGCGGACGCTGCATCGGGAAGGCATTGAGGTTATTCTCGACGTCGTTTTCAACCACACGGCCGAGAGTGATGAATCCGGCCCGACGCTGAGTTTTCGCGGCATCGACAACGTCAGCTACTACCGCCTGGCGGTCGACGACCCGATGCGCTATGAAAACTTCAGCGGCTGCGGCAATACGCTCAATCTCGCGCATCCGCGCGTTTTGCAACTGGTCATGGATGCACTGCGCTACTGGGTTGAAGAAATGCACGTCGACGGCTTCCGTTTCGATCTGGCCACAGCGCTCACGCGCGAGAGCGCCTTTCTCGCTGCAATTCGCCAAGACCCGGTGCTCCAGCGCGTCAAGCTGATTGCCGAACCCTGGGATCTGGGCATGGATGGCTATCGGCTCGGCCGCTTCCCGCCCGGCTGGAGCGAGTGGAACGATCGTTTCCGCGATGACGTGCGCGCCTTCTGGCTGACGGGGGAGGCCGGTATCGGCGCACTGGCGCAGCGGCTGGCCGGGTCGAGCGAAGTTTTCCGGCATGATGGGCGGCTACCGCAGGCGGGCATCAATTTCATCACCGCACACGACGGCTTTACCCTGCGCGATCTGGTCAGCTACCGGCACAAACACAATGCGGCGAACGGCGAAAACAACCGCGACGGCCACAGCCATAACTTTTCATCGAACTGCGGCGTCGAGGGCGACAGCGACGATCCCGTTGTCAACGAATGCCGACGCCGTCTACAACGCGCCCTGCTCGCCACCCTGTTCGCCGCGCAGGGCGTGCCGATGCTGCAAGGCGGTGACGAAATCGGCCGCACGCAGCAGGGCAACAACAACGCCTATTGTCAGGACAATCCGCTGACCTGGCTCGACTGGGCACGTGTCGATAGCGAACTGTTCGACTTTACGGCCGGCCTGATTGCGCTGCGCAAGCGGCTGCCGCACTTGCGCCGGCGCGCTTGGTTGACCGGCCGTTCCACGGCGTATGGACACCGCGATGTCATCTGGCAGCATGCCGAAGGGCGCGAAATGCGCCAGGACGACTGGCAGGCAACGCCGTCGGGCGTGCAACAAAATACGCTCGGCTGCCTGCTCGATGACGCTGCCGGGAAGCTGCTGCTGCTCTTCAATCGCAGCGCCGACGCACAGAACTTTGTTTTGCCGCCGGACCGCTGGCACATGCTGTGCGACACTGCCGCCGACGTGCCATTCGCCGCACACACCGTGTGCGGTTGCACGACGCTGGCGGGCCGCAGCGTGCAGTGGCTGCGGCAAGACTGACCGGCGAATCGCCGCGGATGACAACGGACACTGGAATTTTTACGGGGATTTTCATGGCAAGCAAACGACTCAGCGGCATTCTGCTGCACCCGACCTCATTGCCCGGCCCGCATGGTTCCGGCGACTTTGGCGAAGCCGCCCGGCATTTCATCGACTGGCTGGCCGCCGGCGCACAGACGCTCTGGCAAATTCTGCCGCTGAGCGGCATCGGCCCCGGCAATTCGCCCTATATGAGTCCGTCCGCCTTCGCCGGCAACGAATTACTGATCGACCTGACGCAACTGCACCATTGCGGCTGGCTGCGCGCCGAGGAAATTACGCCCGAACCCGCGCTGCGCGAGGAGCGTGTCGACTACCCGGCCGTGATCCCCTATCGCATGCGGCGCCTGCGTCTGGCGGCCGACCGCTTTTTTAGTGAAACGCACGGACACGAGGAGGCCCATCAGGATTTTGCCGCCTTCTGCGCCGAAGCACAGTCATGGCTGGATGATTACGCGCTGTTCATGGCGCTCGATCAAGAGTACGGCGGCGACGGCAAGCTTTGGCAGGACTGGCCCGCGGCGCTGGCGCTGCGGGAAGCCGATGCCCTGCAAGAAGCCGCACGAACGCTGGTCAGCGAATGCGATTTCTGGAAATTCTGCCAATGGCGTTTCGACCGTCAATGGCGCGCAATCAAGCAATATGCCAATGAACGCGGCATCCGCATCATCGGCGACATGCCGATTTTCGTTTCCGCACACAGCGCCGATGTCTGGGTGCACCAGGCGCTGTTCGATCTGGGCGCCGACGGCCGCCCGCGCGTCATTGCCGGCGTCCCTCCCGATTACTTCAGCGCCACGGGGCAGCGCTGGGGCAACCCGCTCTATCGCTGGAACATTCATGCGCAGAACGGCTACCGCTGGTGGATCGCGCGCATCCGGCGCGTGCTCTCGCTCTGCGACGGCGTGCGCATCGACCACTTCCGCGGCTTTGAGTCCTACTGGGAAATTCCCGCCGATGCGGAAATGGCCGTTCACGGCCACTGGCAGCCGGGGCCTGGTCTCGCCCTCTTTGAGGCCATTCGCCAGGCGGGCCTGTTCGACGACATGAACGGCACGGACGGCGATACCCCAAAAATCTTCGCCGAAGACCTCGGCATCCTCACCCCGGAAGTCGTCGCCCTGCGCCGCACCGTCGGCCTGCCCGGCATGCGCATCCTGCAATTTGCTTTCGATGGCCAAAGCGACAACCTCTACCTGCCGCATAACTTTACGCCGGATACCGTCGTCTACACCGGCACTCACGACAACGACACCAGCCTCGGTTGGTGGAACGCGCTCGGCGCGCACCAACAGGACGATGTACGCCGTTACCTCGACACCGACGGCAGCGCCATCCATTGGGCGCTGATCCGCGCCGCCGCCGCCTCGGTGGCCGCGATCAGCATCGTTCCTATGCAGGACGTGCTTGGCCTCGATACGCACAGCCGCATGAATCGGCCCGGAGAAAGCCACGGCAACTGGGAATGGCGCTTCCAGTGGCGTCAGGTCGAACCCTGGCACGCCGGACGCCTTGCCGAGCTGGCGCATCTATACGGCCGTCACCCCGACGCCCCGCGGCCGGCATTTGCATAACTGCCGCGCTCGTTTCCGTGCATCGCACGCCACGGCATTCGACGCCATTGCGTGCCCTTGCTGAAACATTCCAGCGCATTTCCTGAATGCCATTTTCTGAATGCTATACTGAAAGTGCACCGTCCCCAACCCCTGAAAGGAAGCGCTATGACCGGCACCGCAAAAACCACCAGAAAGGGAACTGCCGCCGCCAAATCGGCCGCGAAATCCGCTGCAAAAACCGCAGCAACCGCCAGAAAAGCTGCGGTCAAGGCTAATGCCGCAACCGACCTGACGGTTAAACCCGCAGCCTCAAACAAGGCCGCAGCACAACCTGCACCTAAGAAAACGGCTAAAACAGCGAACAGGCCGACCGTCCCAGTTTTCCCGCCGCCCGTCGAAATCGTGCAAAAAAGATTGATCGTTGTTAGTGATGACGAGCGCTATCGCATGATTGCCGAAGCCGCTTACTACCGCGCCGAGAACCGGCAGTTTCAAAGCGATCCGGTCAGCGACTGGATCGAGGCGGAAAAGGAAATCGCCGCCCTGCTCGGCAAGGACTAAAAAGCTGGCGGCGGTACGGCAAGCGTATTCGCCGGCCGCCGCCGTTTGTGCACACATACCCTCGCTTTTATCCACTTTTACCGGCATCCCGACACGAATGCACAATGCCTGAACGATGCAAGCAATAGAGCGCACATCAGGATCGGTCTGCGGTCAAGTTCTTTGACCGGCGTATCCGGGACAACGGGAAAACGAATACAAATGGATGGTGGCAACCCACGATCCATGACAAGAATGCCGATATTTACCGTGCAGCGTATCTACGGGCTATCAAATGCCAGCGAACGAAACCGGCGTTTCCTCTGACCGCCTTTACTCACGCGGCATCCGTAAGAAATGGATGGCATAGCGGTCGTCTGGATCAAAGATCTCGTTTCTTCGACAGAACCGCGCGGCTGATATTACGCTGACAGCGATCACCATTACGACGGCATTCACCGCTCGCTACCATCAAAAATAAAATGAATGATGCGCGCCGGTTGGCGATGTCGAATACGGCGCCTTGTCTTGTTGATTTGGGCTGAAACTGTGCCCAACCCATCATCCGTCGCCGTACCTTCCTGATCCTACCCGTCGCCGCAGGCGCCACTCTGCCTGTTGCCCCGTATAATCCCCTGTACCCCCAAGCACGGAGAAAAAACCATGAACCACATCGAGAACAAGGTCGTCATCATCACCGGCGCCTCATCGGGCATCGGCGAAGCCACCGCTTACAAGCTGGCCGAAGCGGGCGCCAAGCTGGTGCTGGGCGCGCGCCGTGAAGAAAAACTCAAAGCCATCGCCGACAGCATCAATGGCAAGGGCGGCGCTGCGGTCTATCGCGTGACCGACGTCGTCAACCCCTCAGACAGCAAAGCACTGGTACAACTCGCGCTGGATAGTTTTGGCAAAGTGGACGCCATCTTCCTCAATGCCGGGCTGATGCCGAACTCGCCCTTCGCTGCGCTGGAAACCGACAACTGGAACGCGATGGTGGACGTCAATATCAAAGGCGTCCTGAATGGCATCGCCGCCGTGCTGCCGACGTTCATCGCACAAAAATCCGGACATGTGCTGGCGACTTCGTCGGTGGCCGGGCTGAAAGCCTACCCGGGCGCGGGCGTGTACTGCGGCACTAAATGGGCGGTCAAGGCCATCATGGAATCGTTGCGCATGGAGTCGGCCCAGGCGAGAACAAACATCCGCACCGCAACCATCTACCCGGCGGCGGTGCAGTCCGAACTGGTCGATCACATCACCGACAGCGCCACCTCCGGCGGCTACCGCAAGCTCTACGACACTTACGAAATCCCCGCCGAACGCGTTGCCAGCGTGGTCGCCTTCGCCCTGAACCAGCCGGATGACACCAATATCAGCGAGTTCACCATCGGCCCGACCACCCAGCCGTGGTAATACCCAGCCCAGGAACAACCTGAATGTAACGGGTCTCCTCACCGTATTACTGGAATCTGTCCGCAGCGCACTGCTTTTTCGGCCTGATTTTTGGAATGAAGCGATATGCGCTCATTGGGTAAAAAAGAAACCGCCCCGAAGGGCGGTTTTTTGCGACCAGGCGATTAACTGTAACGCGGCTGCCACATTGCATCCTGCACCGCCTGCACCCAATTATCCATCTGCTTGGTGGCGATGCCGTCTTTCACCGCCTGTTTGGCGACGGCGACCGCGACAGTGGCGGACGAGGCGCGCAGATTATCCACCGGCGGCAACAGCGATGCGCCTACGTCTTGCGGGTTGACCTGTGAAGCGACGGCTTCGGCGGCGGCGAGCAGCATGCCGTCGGTCACGTGCTTCGCGCCGGAGACGATGACGCCGAGACCCAGCCCGGGGTAGAGCATGGCGTTGTTGGCCTGGCCGATGTGGTAGTGCACGCCTTGATACGGCACGGGCAGCACGGGGATGCCGACGGCAATCAGCGCCTTGCCGTCCGACCATTGCACGGCGTCGGCGGGCATCACCTCGATGCGCTCGGTCGGGTTAGAGAGCGGCAGCAGGATGGGGCGCTCTACGCCGGCGCACAGCGCTTTGACGACGGCTTCGGTAAAGGCGCCGTGATCGGTGGACGTGCCGATCAGGATAGTCGGCTTCACCTGCTTCACCACTTCGAGCAGGCTAATTTTGCCGTCCGCTTTCTGCCAGCCGGCCACTTCGGCGGCGGGGCGGGCGTATGCCTGCTGATAGTCGGGCAGATCGGCCATATCGTCGGTAACAAGACCGTTGCGGTCGATCAGCCACACCCGTTTCTTCGCTTCTTCGCGCGAGAGGCCGTCGCGTTCCATCGCCGCGCTGATTTGATCCGCCATGCCGGTGCCCGCCGTGCCCGCGCCGTAAACGACCAACCGCTGTTCGGCGAAGGTTTGCTTAGTGACTTTCAGCCCGGAGAAGACGGCGGCCATAACGATGGCGCCCGTGCCCTGCATATCGTCGTTGAAAATACGGTATTTATCGCGGTTCTGTACAAGGATGCGGCGGGCATTGGACGGGCCGAAGTCTTCAAAATGCAGCAGCGCGTGCGGGAAGAGTTCCGTCGCCACTTTCAGGTATTCGGCGATCAGCGCATCGTAACGTTCGCCGCGCACGCGGGCGTGGCGATTGCCGAGGTAGGCGGGGTCATTGAGCAGCGCTTCGTTGTCGGTGCCGACATCAAGATTGACAGCGATGGTGCGCGCAGGGTGAATACCTGCCGCTGCGGTGTACACCGCCAGCTTGCCGACGGAAATATCCGTGCCATTCACGCCCCAGTCGCCGATACCGAGGATTTCTTCCGCGTCCGATACCACCAGCAAATCGACATCATCCGCGCCGAGGCCCAGCGTCGCAAACGAAGCGCGGATATTCTCCGGATGGTTCACATCGAGATACACAGCGCGCGAGCGGCGGTAATCGCGACTCCACTGCTTGATCGCCTCGCCGACGGTCGGGTCATAAACAATCGGCAGCATTTCCGCGAGATGATCGGTCAAGAGCTTGTAGTAGAGCACCTCGTTGCGGTTGTGCAGCTGATCAAGAAAAATGTATTTCTCCATGTCCTTCTCGTAGGACGCGAACTGGCGATAGGCGCGCGCCGCCTGCTGGTCGAGGGTTTCCACGGCGACGGGCAGTCGGCCGGTGAGGCCATATTTTGCACGTTCATCTGCCGTGAACGCGGTGCCTTTGTTGGTCAGCGGGTTTTGCATGACATCAGGGGTATTACTCATCGTTGTCTCCTATGGGGATATTGAAGGGAAAGGGTTTAAAGGGGCAGCCATGCCAGCAGCCAATCCACCAGCGGCACTACCACCACAAAGAGCAGCGTGCTGGTGGTCACAACATTGGTGGCGAAGCGCACGTCGCCCCTGGCCTCGTTCGCCAGAATCGGCAGGACAGCCAACGCGGATACGGACGACTGCACAATCAAAGTTTTGGCCTCCGCCGCAGGCAGCGCCAGCCAACTTTTGCCAAGATAAATCAGGACGAACATCAACAGCGGCGCGAAGACAAATTTACCCAGCAGCGCGGCGATGGTATCGCGGTCGAAGCGGATGCTTGCCAGCCCCGCATCGCACAAGGTAATTCCGATATAGAGAAGCGAAAGCGGCGTTACCGTCGCGCCGATATAGCCGAGCGCGGCATGGGCGAATGACGGCACCGGAATATCGGCCAGCAGGAAGACCATCGCCAGCAAAAAGCCCAAGAGCGGCGCGGGCAACAGTTTTTTCCAGTCAAATTTTTTCTGCGGTGCGGCGGATTGTCCGGGCAGCGGGTCGCGGGCAATCAGAAAGACCCCGAACGCCCAGGTCGAGACCGTATTCAACACGTAATAGACCAGAAAATACGGCATGGCCGCATCGCCGAACAGCGCCACATTGAGCGGCAGGCCGATAAAAATCGTATTGGCATTAACGATGGTGTTGATAAATACCCCACGCCGCCCCGGACGCACCTTCAATACCTTCACCATCAGCCAGGCCATCGGATAACCCAACAAAAGCGATACCACACCATATATCAGTCCATCCGATAATGCGGCGAGCTGGTCGCGGTGAAGATACGTCAGCACCGACACGAAAATCGATGCCGGTAGCGCAATATTCATAATCAGCCGCGAGATGTTGGCGGCGAACGTATCGGCAAACCAGCCGCGCTGTCGCAACGCGAAACCCAGCGCAATCAGCAATACGACGGACAGGACACTTTCCACAGCGGTGAGGAAGATCATGGGTGGCGCCTCGGCCATAACCGGCGGAAGAAGAAAGGAAAATCACAATACAGGCGGTAACAGGACAGCACGCGTCGTCGCATTGTACGTCCTCTATCCAAACTATGAAAATGATTTACCGCATCGAAAACTTCTTAACCACTCCGTCAAAAGGTCGGGCATTCAGCCTGCAAGAGCCAAAAGAAACAGAGAAATGAACCTAAATCATAGCGACATTGCTAAACGCATCGGCAGCGCCATTGTCAAATGCCGCCAGCAAAGTAGGCCTATGCAGGAACAGGTGGCGATGCTGTACATCGGCAAAGCACGAAGCCGCTTTGCGCATGAAATACGGCCTGTTTATGCTCAACATCGTGCGCCTGCTCGAACAGGCAGTCAGGGGGGAATGCCCTATAAGCAGCGTCGAATCATAACCATTCCAGGAATTAAGCTGAGAAGACGGTGCATCGAAAACAGTACAGATAGTTCGGCAAAACGAGCCAACGCGGTATCAATCCTATTTGGAACGACTATACAATCCGCCATTCATCCATAATTCATCCTCCCCCATGTCGCAACACGCCTTCATGATGCAGCGCATCGTTAGATTATGGCTGCCGCTTGCCGCCGCCTTGCTCGGCATCGCCTGGTTCTCGCAGTGGCGTTATGACCCCAACAAAGAAGCGAAAGCGGGGCTGGAACGCCTCAACCGCTGGCGGACACAGGCAGGAGTGCAGGAATTGCGCCCCAGCCCTGCACTGGACAGAGCGGCGCAGAACCACGCCGCCTACCTCGGCAAGGACGCACACGGCCACAGCGAAAACAACCGCCGCAACCCGTACTACACCGGCGCTGACCCGCAGACGCGCGCCACCGCCGCCGGTTACCCCGCTCCGGTGGTAGAAAACCTCACTGCCGGCAACTTTGCGCGCAGCGGCATCCGCAGCACCGACGGCCTGATGACCGCCCTTTATCACCGCCTCGCCCTGCTCAACCCCGACCATGACGAAGCGGGCGCCGCCTGGGTGCGCGGCCGCCATGCTGCCTTCGTCATCGTGCAGGGCAGCCGCCGCGAACGCGAGCTGTGCGCGCAGGCGGGCAATCAAGCGAGCAAGCGCTACGTCCTCACCATGGAATGCAACGGCCAGGCGGTAAAAATTCCGTTGGATGCCGTGCCACACCGCTACATCGGCGCGGTCAAATACCCCGCCGGCGGCAACATCGAGCCTGCCTACAACGGCAAGGAAATCCCCAACCCCATACCCGGCAAGAAAGCCGTCGGCAACCCGGTCAGCATCGCCTTTTACGGCACGACGGCCCCCGTGGAAATGCGCGCCTTCACCCTGCGTTCCAACAAAGGCGAAATCCGCAACCCGACCATCCTCACCGCCACCAATGACCGAAACCGCCTGATGCAGGCGAACGAATTTGCCCTGTTCGCCCCCGCTCCGCTCGATTACGACACCGAATATACCGCCGAATTCCGCTACACCCAGGGCGGCAAGGAACAAACGGAACGCTGGACTTTCCGCACCCGCAAACGCAGAACCTTTGAGTGGTAATAGGGTATCGAGATAGGCTCTCAATTTATAGCGCAGCGATAAATGGAGCCGGATCGTAAGGTGGGCCTTGGCTACCGCCTAAATCATATAAATGGGGAGCTAAAGCCCGCCCGACATTGCTGAGACAGCGGCGCACCGCAGACAGTATGTGGAATACGGCACGGGTGTCCCATCAAAATCGCCACACGGTTTTATGGGTGCCCATTCAGGCGCGCCAACACACTCAGATTATTTTCTGGATGTGTACCAAACCGCAAGGAGACCCTCATGAACGTCAACGACACCGTTTTTCGTCAACTGGTCACAGCCGCCACCCGGGCACCGTCCGGACACAACAGCCAGCCCTGGCGTTTCTATGCCACCGCCGATGGCATCACCATCCTGCCCGACCCGGCGCGGATACTGCCCGCCGTTGATGGCGACCAGCGCGAACTCCTCATCAGCCTCGGCTGCGCGCTGGAAAACCTCTGCCTGCACGCCACCACCCTGCACTACGCCAGCACCGCGACCATCGGCGCCGACGGCCGCATTAACGTACATCTGCGCGCAGATGATGCCCTGCCCTCTGATCCGCTCGCCGCCAGCATCACGCGCCGCCAGACCAACCGCGCAACCTGCGACGGGCGGATGGTGCCGGATGATGTCCTGCAAACCCTGCTGGCGGAAGCAACCGCGAACATCCACATCCATGCTTTCGCCCGCAACACGCCGACCTTCACCCAACTGGGCGACGCCATCCGCCGGGGTAACGACGTACAGATGAACGATCCCGCCTTCAAAAACGAACTGCTGAGCTGGATACGCTATAACCGGAAACATAGCGAGGCGCACAACGACGGCATCAGCAACGCCGTGCTGGGCGCGCCCAACCTGCCGCGCTGGCTGGCGAAAATCATCGTCAAAAGCATGATGAATGGCAAAACTCAGAACAAAATCGACGCCAAACATCTCGCCGCCGCCTCGCATCTACTCCTTATCAGCAGCGACAGCGACGACAACGCCGCACGCATCGCTACCGGCCGCGTTCTGCAACGCCTGCTGCTGCGTCTGAGCGCTGCGAACCTCGCCTGCGCCTTCCTCAACCAGCCCTGCGAAGTAGCGGCTATCCGCGCCGAACTGCGCGAAACGCTGCCCATCAGCCACGCCTATCCGCAAATCCTGCTACGCATCGGCTATGCCACTGAACAACCCTACTCGCTCCGCCGCCCCATTGACGAAGTGATTGTGTCCGAGGCTTGAGCCAACCTACCACCGGGAAAAACCACCACTTCCGTCAGACAAAAATACCTGCTTATCATGAACCGCAGCCGCGTAAAATAAACGAATCTTCCCGTGCAGTTTTCACCACCTAACCATCACCGACATCCTATTAATCACCGACAGAAGGCACCCCGTGGCACAAATCCTCACCCCTCTGAAAAAAAGCAAAATGACCGTCGGCGAATGGCGCTTTGCTAGCCTGCTGCGCGACTACCTCGATGATGGTTACCTTGTTTGGTATAACGTCCCCAGCAATGGCGAACATCGCCGCTACCCGGATTTCCTCATTTTTCACCCCAGTCACGGCTTGTGGTGTTTGGAAATCAAGGACTGGCATATGGGCAACATCAAAACCATAAACAAAAATAGCGTAATCCTGAAAATCGGCGATGACCAACTCGCCACAACCGCCAACCCCATTGAGCAGGCACGTGACTGCTGTTTCCCCGTCATTGATCACATGAAAAAAGACAGCCTGCTGTGCCAAGCAGACGGCAAATATCAAGGCAAGCTGCGCTTCCCCTGGGGTTTCGGTGCGGTGATGTGCAACTGGCAGCGCAGTCGCATCAGCGAAGCCGCGCGGAAACTTTTGGGAGACTGCTTCCCGCCGCACCTCACCTGGTACAAAGAAGACATCCTCGAAGGCGTCCTCAGCCGACACGAATTTCTTGCCAAACTGCACGGCATGCTGCCATACAAATTCCCGGTAAAACTCAGTGACGAACAATGCCGCCGCGTGCGTGCGCACATCTACCCCGAATACATCGCCAACGCCCAGGAAGAACTCTTCAAAGCCGACCCCGACCGCGTCGAAACTATCAAAATCATGGACAAAGCCCAGGAACGCCTTGCGCGCGAACTCGGCGACGGTCACCGCGTCATCCACGGTGTCGCTGGCTCGGGTAAGACTATCATCCTGCAACACCGAGTACGTCAGCTCGCTGAAGCCCGCCCCCAAAAACCCATTCTTGTTGTCTGCTACAACATCCTGCTGGCCAGCCTGCTTAAAGCCCGTTTGGGCGATGTGGCAAATATCGAAGTCTGCCATTTCCATGACTGGTGCGCACAGATGAAAACGCAGTACGACATCAAAATCCCGCGCAGCAGCAACTACGCCGATAAACTGGCTGAAACCATCTGTGCTGCTGTGATTGACGGCAAAATCCCGGGAGGGCAATACCATGCCGTGCTGATTGACGAAGGGCACGACTTCGCCGAAGAGTGGCTGCGCGCGCTCGCCAAGATGCCGGAAGGCGCAGATGCCAAAGAACAACGACTACTGCTGCTCTACGACGACGCGCAAACCCTCTATGCTGATCGCCACAGCATCGACTTCTCGCTCACTTCCGTCGGCATCCAGGCACAAGGACGCACCCGCATCCTGCGTGTGAACTACCGCAACAGTGAAGAAATCTGCCACTACGCCAATGACTTTAAACACCGCTTTATGACCGATACCCCCATCAGCAGCGAAGAAACCGGCGAAGAAGACGAGGAAAACGAAAACACCGCAGAAAATGAAGCGCAGCCCATTCCCATCATTGCCGTCGAAAGTGGCGGCGGCAATAGCGGCATCGCGCCTGAATACCGGCAAACCGCCAACCGCAGCGAAGAAATCCGCACCATCACCGACGCCATCCGCGCCTGGCACGCAGCGGGCACGCCCTACGGCGACATTGCCGTCCTCTACCACAGAAAAGACCAAGGCAAAGAACTCGGCGCGGCCCTGGAACAGGCGGGCATCCCGCTGCAAAATCCCATCAGTAGCGACGAACGCAAACACTACCGCCCTGATCCGGATAAAATCCTGGTCTGTACCATTCACAGCAGCAAAGGCGGTGAATTCCCGCGCGTCATCATCAGCGGCGTGGACACCTTGCATGACGATAGCGAAGAACAGCGCCAACAAAACGCCCGCCTGCTCTACGTTGGTATGACCCGCGCGCAAAACCACCTGCTGCTGACCGCCGCTGGCGAGAACACCTACACCCGCTTGCTAAGCCAATTGAGAGCCAGCCCATGAATATCCTGCAAAAACTTTTACCCCACCGCCCGCTGGCCCCGGCCGCCTTCACCAACCGCTTGGTAGAAGCCAACGCTACCGTGCAAAACACACCCTATACCATCTCAGCCTAACGCTACCGCCAGCAAGACCGCCACCCATCTCCTGCCAAACTCCATAAATACATACAACCACGACCCACGCTCTCCTCGGCAGCTACAGCTGCGACGCCGCTAGTGGATAGAAACGAACGGCGACCGCGCCAAAACTTCGACGCCTTCGACACGGCTGCCCTACCCGGCCTTTAACACGGCACGCGCCAAGCGGCGTAAACACTGGGCTCGCCAAGCGCATAAAAAACCGCCCTTCGGGGCGGTTTTTATCGTGGGGAATCTGCCTAGCCGAACACGCGTTGCAGGTGCGCACGGTAGTCGGCGATATGTTTTTCCACCTGCGGGTTCTTGATGACATCGTTGCAGAGGAAGGTCGGCAGCGGCGCGAGGCCGATAAATTCGTTGGCCTTGTGGAAGTGCAGATAGACGCCGTCCACGCCGACGCCGCCAAAGAAATCGCCCGCGCGGGTGAAGGCTTCAATGGGAGCGTTCCAAGTGAGCGACAACATGTGTTTGCGCCCCTGCAACAGTCCGCCCGTGCCGTAGCCTTCGCTGGGGTTGACGCGGTGGCGGCCGTCGCTCTGGTAGAGCTTGCCGTGGCCGGTGGTAAAGATTTCGTCCATGTATTTTTTCACCATCCACGGTTCGTGCATCCACCAGCCGGGCATTTGCCAGATGACGGCGTCCATCCACAGGAATTTGTCGATTTCGGCGGCAATGTCGTAGCCGCCGTCGATGACGGTTTCCCGGATGGCGTGGCCGTTCGCCGTCAGAGTTTCTTTGGCGGTTTGGTGCAAGGTGTGGTTCAGGCGCCCTCCGGAGTGACCGAAGGCCTTACCACCGTCGAGAAGCAGGATTTTCATGATGGCCTCCTCAGTGCTTACGCTAAATCATCCAACCACAGGAATTAAGGGGAAGAAGGCGCGCCGTAGGCCGTACAGGTTATACGGCAAGGCGCGCCAACCTACTCAGATGATTTTCCGGGATGGGTATTAGTGGAAATCGGCTTCTGTCAGCAGTTTGCTCGCCTGGATTTCTTTCACGTTGCGCGTGCCGGCCAGCATCATGTTGATGGCGAGTTCTTTTTTGAACTGTTCCATCACGGAGTTGACGCCCTGGGCGCCGCCGAGGTGCAAGCCGTAGAAAATCGGGCGGCCGACAGCGACCACATCCGCGCCGCTGGCGAGCGCCTTGAAGACGTGCGAGCCGCGCCGCACGCCGCCGTCAAAGATGATGGGGACGCGTTTGTTCACCTGTTTGGCGATGGCGGGCAGGATGTCAAAGGTGGCCGGCGCGCTGCCGAGCTGGCGACCGCCATGGTTGGAAACCCAGATGGCGTCCGCGCCGGCTTTGATGGCGATTTCGGCATCTTTTGGCGATTGTACGCCTTTGACGATGACCGGCAGGCCAGAGAGTTTTTTCACATAACCGATGTCTTTTGGGGTGAAGTTCTGCTTGGCCTGGGCGAAGATTTCGCCGATGCCTGAGCCCGCACCTGTCTTGGTGCCGTCGTTCTGTGTGGCGAGGAAGGCTTCGAGGTTGGCGAAGCCGAGCGGGAATTTGAAGTCGGTGCGCACGTCGTCTTCACGGTAGCCGCCGACCGGCGCATCCACGGTGAGGATGATGGCTTTCGCGCCGTGTTTTTTGGCGCGGTCGAGGGTGAAGCGGTTGAAGTCGTCGTTTTTGCTCATGTAGAGCTGGAAGAAGAACGGTTTTTCCGGGCCGACGGCAGCGGCGACGTCTTCGATGGTTTTGTTGCCGTAGATGCTGAGGGCGGGGATAGAGCCGGCCTGAATCATGCCGCGCGCGGTGGCCAGTTCGCCATCCACGTGCGCGAGGCCGTGGGCGGCCATCGGCGCCTGGATGACCGGCAGGGTCAGCGGGATATTAAACAGCCGGCTGCTCATGTCGATGTCTTTCTTTTCCAGCCCGGCAAGGATGCGCGGCTCGATGTATTTTTTATCGAAGCTGCTGGTGTTTTCGCGCAGGGACTGCTCGTTTTCCGCGCCGCCGCGCACGTAGCCGAAGGCGCCTTTTTCCATGCTTTGCTGCGCTTGTGCTTCCAGCTCGGCGAGGTTGACGATTTTCAGCGGTTTGTCCGCCGTGCTGGCCTGATAGGCCTGCGCCAGCGCAGTTTGTGTGAGGCTGGCCGCGAGCAGGGCGGCGGCAAGGTAGAGGGTCGTTCTTTTCATAATGTTTCCTTGGTATGGGATGGTAAAAATCAGCTTGTTCAACGGATGAACAGGATGCTGATACCGGCTGACCGTAGCCGCAACCGGCCGGTCATGATTACTGAAAACCCAAGCATCAGCAACTTTAACCTTTCGTCCTCTTTCCCCGACGCCGTGTTCGCCCGCCCCGCGCACCCAATCAGCGCGCAGCCAGCGCGTTTCATGCCGGCCCATGACTAGGCGTTCGTCGGCCGCGCCGTCCTACCTGCCGTCATTGAGCGTCGCCCCCGCGCCGCGCACACTGACGAGCTGCCTTATCTCTTCCCCGGCTTCAAAGGCAGCACATTCCGCCAAAGGCACCCCTGCGATTTTTAGGAACGATTAACCCGATAGTTAAACAGATAAAAACATAACAAGGCGCGCCGCCGCGGACAGTCCTGACAGGTACGGCAAGGGCGCTGCAACGTGACGATTCTTTGGATACTTGACTATATTAAACATTGGCTATCCTGCAATAGAGCCCCCCATCTCAAACAAGGAGCCCGTAAAAGTGAACCTTAAATTTCCATTCATATCCTTCCTCATCGCCGCCGCATTGGCACTGTCCGCCGTCGCCGCCCAAGCCGCGCCCGCGCCGGCTCCTGTCATCAAAGCCCCTGCCGGCGAAGTGCGCGGTACGGTGCAAAACGGCATGAACGCCTATCGCGGCATCCCTTACGCCAAGCCGCCTGTGGGCGCGCTGCGCTGGCAACCGCCGCAACCCGCCGAGCCGTGGTCAGGCGTGCGCGATGCGCTGAATGACGCGCCGCAATGCGCGCAGAATGCCGATTTAGGCGTGTTTTCCAAGGCTGGCGGGCAGGAAGACTGTCTGTATCTGAATGTTTATGTGAATAAAGATGCGTTGGCAACGGGAGAAAAGCTGCCTGTATTCGTATGGATTTTTGGCGGCGGGCTGCGCGTCGGCTCGGGCAACGATTACAACCCCGAACGGCTGGTGCGGCAGGGCAGAGGCATTGTGGTGACGTTCAACTACCGCGTCGGCGTGCTGGGCTTTCTCGCCCATCCCGCACTGAATGCGGAAAAAAGCCGCCACACCAATTACGGTTTTATGGATCAGGCGCTGGCGCTGGATTGGGTGCAGAAAAACATCGCGTATTTCGGCGGCGACCCGAACAATGTCACGATTGCCGGCGAATCTGCCGGGGCGCATAGCGTGTTCAGCCATATCGTTTCGCCCTATTCCGCAGGCAAGTTCCAATACGCCGTCGCTATGAGCGGTGGCAACGTATCGGCGCGGCAGTTTTCCAACCCCGTGTCGCTGGCGGATGCGCTGAAAAGCGGTGAAGGCTTTGCCCGTGCGGTCAGTTGCGACACGGCCGAATGCCTGCGCGCGTTGCCGCTGGCCACCATTTTGAAAGAGCAGACGCCCTTTGCAACTCCCCGGCCGATTATTGACGGCGATTTCCTGCCGATTTCCTACGCCGATGCCTTCCAGGCCGGCAAAGTGAACCGCGTGACGCTGATTAACGGCAACATGCTCGATGAAGGCACGTTTTTCGCGGGAACGGCCGAACAGCTTTCCGGCAAACCGATCGACCAGGCTGCCTATGAAAAAATGATCCGCAACCGCTTCGGCGACGTTGCCGACCGGGTATTGCAGGAGTACCCCGTCAACCGCTACGCCAACCCAGCCGAAGCCTACGCCGCGCATTTCACCGACTCCGTATTCGCTTGCCCTGCGCATCAGACCAACGCACAACTGGCGCGCTTTATGCCCGTGTATGCCTACGAATTTGCCGATCGCACCGCGCCCTCCTATCTGCCGCCGGTCAGCATTGCCACCAATGCCGCGCACACTTACGAGTTGCCTTATCTCTTCCCCGGCTTCAAAGGCGGCTCAAACGCGGACACATCGCTCAACGCGCAGCAAACTCAACTAGCGAACGACATGGCGGCCATCTGGACAAACATCAAGCAACTGAACCGCCTGTGCCCCGACTGGACGCCCTACGACGCGCAACAACAAAACGTGATGAACTTTACCCTGCCGCAAAGCGCCATGAAAAGCGGAACCTTCCGCCAAATGCACCACTGCGATTTCTGGGAACGATTGGGCTTGTATCAAACGCCGGTCATTGCGCAACATAGTCGTTTCAAATAGATGAGAGGCAAGGCGGTGAGCCGAAGACAGTACAACTCGCACGGCGAGGCTCGCTGACTTGGTATTTTATGACCCCCGCCATGCCGGATTTTGATTTGGACAAATTCGATTTTGACCGCGACACGCCCAAAACCTATCAAACCGGTGCGATTAACGACGCGGTATCCACCGATTTGTCGAGCTTTAAAGCACGCGGCGGCAAACTGATTGTACTGACCGGCGTATCCAACCCCGTGTTCTCCGCCAAAAACCAAGTGGCATGGTTCAAACAGATGAACGCCGACACGCCAAACGCCCAAAGTTTCAGCCGCCTGTTTATGGTGCCGGGCATGAACCGCTGCGGCGGCGGACAAACCTTCAACGACTTCGACCCGCTCACGCTGTTGGAAAACTGGCACGGCAAAAACGAAGCCCGCGAACGCATGATTGCACAAGGAAAATCCTTCCCAAACAAACAGATGCCGATTTTCGCCTATCCGAAAGTGGCGACTTATAAAGGCTGCGACAAAGGCAAGGCGGAAAGTTTCGAATGCCGATAAAATGGGCTCTATTATTTATTGATGTTTGACGCTCTATCCGGTGAGTCAACGACCGGGGTCTATGCCGAGATCCGTAGGTCGGGCATTTATGCCCGATCCACTTATATCTAGAATCTAGATAGCGTATTCGATAAATCGCTCAATCCAACACTTCCACCGTACCGTTGCGGCCGTCTATCCGCACGCGCCGGCCGTTTTTCAGGCGGTGGCAGGCGTTGCGGATGCCCATCACTGCGGGGATGCCGAGTTCTCGGGCGGTTACGGCGCCGTGTGAAAGGGGGCCGCCACTTTCGGTGATAACACCGGCGGCGTGATAGAACAGTGGTGTCCAGGCGGGGTTGGTAGTGCGGGCGACGAGGATGGCGCCTTGCGGGAAGTCGGGGAATTGGGAGGGGTCGGTAATGACGAATACGCTACCTTCTGCGCTGCCCGGGCTGCCGCCCAAGCCCTGCCAGGCCTCCGTTGCAGTTTGGGCAGGGGTATGTGAATGAGCGCTGCCGTATTCCCATTCGGCAGGACGGTCCCAGGCGGCCTGATAGGCGGCTTTTTCACGTTCGGCAATCGGGCGCAGGCGGCGGAAGTCGTCGTCGGCCACGGCTTGATCGATGTCGGCGGGCGGCAGGAAGAAGATGTCCCAGGCATCGTCCAGTGCGCCAAGATTGACGAGGCGGCGGCCGGTTTCGTAGGCGGCGCAGCGGAAGGGAATGGTAAGGCGGGTGGTTTGGTAGTGTTCCAAATCGTCCAGCGCGGTGTAGGTGCGGACGAGGCGCAGCAGTTCGTGTAGGAAAAAGTGGAGGTTAGCGGGGGCGGCCTGAAACAGTTCGTGTTCGGCGGTATACATGGCGTCTTTGGCGAGCCAGTAGCGGCGTTCGCGTTCCGTGTCGTCTTGGCTGGACATCATTTGGATTTGGCTGAACACGGTGTGCGGGGCTTCGAGCCAAGTAGGGCGATAGGAATCAAAGTCGGTTTCGCGGTGGCCGTGTTGGGCAATGAACTGCTTGAAGCGGCTTTGTATTTCAGGCTGCTTATCCAGTGCGTGCCACAGCGCTTCGGGGCTGTGAAAGCGTTCAGCGGCGAGTGCGGGTTGGGCGCGCAGCAGGCGGGAAAGTTGCCACATGGCTTGGTTAACATCGGCGGTTTTGGTATCAGAGATGGCGGTGAGACGGTCAAACAGGTCTTGCGGCTGCGGGCAACCGATAATCGCCAGCACGCGCTGCAAGACGCGGTAGAGCAGAGTTTGAGTGAGGGAAATGGCGATGTTAGGCAGGAAATAGCGGGTGCCTTCGGCACTGATATCGCGTACGGTCTGCCAGCATTCGGCGATATTTTTGCCTGTATAATCCAGGGCGTTGAAGCGGCCGATAGCGAGCAGGTAGCCGTCGAGGTCGTTGATCCAGCGGGTGGGCAGTTCGCTGATCCAGGCAAAGCGCCACAAGCCGCCGTTTTCCACGAAACGGGCCAGGGCTTCTGCGTCGCTCAGCGGGACGGCCGGCAGGCGACCGGCGTAGATTTCCACGGCGTTCTGGTTGCCGTAGACATAGCCGTCTTTGAGGGAAAACCATTTGTCGTAAAACGGGGGCAGACCCATCAGGCGGAAGGAATAGTTGAGCGATTCGTGGAAGCCGGCTTCGCAAAGCTGCCAAGTGAGGGGAGTGATGGGGTTGGGGAAGCGCTCGGCGGATTCGTCGCGCGTCCAGCGGGGGGCGAAGCGGGTAACGGGGCGTGATTGCAGCAGGTAGAGGCTGCCGCCGGAAAATGCCCATTCGGTGTCCTGCGGAAAGCCGAAATGGGCTTCGGCGCGGCGGGCAAGTTCGGCGACTTGTGCGGCTTGCACGGAGGTGAGGGCGGGCTGGGTTTGGCGGTTTTCAGGCAGCCTGAAAACTTCGCTGCCGCCGTTTGCGCCGCGTATCAGGGCGGCGGATTTGGCAGCGATGTGGCGTTCTACGGTTTCTCCCGCACGATTGACGCGATATTCGTCTACGGGTTCGCCGCCGGCCACCACAGTTTCGCCTAGTCCGAAGGCGGCGTTAATTAATACGTTATCGAGGCTGCCGCGCACCGGGTCGATGGAAAAGGCGACGCCGGCGCTTTCGTCTGCGCCCACGTCGGCCATTTGCTGGATGACAACGGCCATGGCGGCGTCTTCGTGTGCCAGACCGAGCCGTTCGCGGTAGGGTAGCACTTCAGCGTTCCACAGGCTCAGCCAGCATTGTTTGACCGCGGCGGTGAGGTTTTCTGCGCCACGCACGTTGAGTAGTGTGTCATGCAGCCCGGCAAAGGCGGCGCCAGGCAGGTCTTCGGCGCTACCGGAGGAACGCACGGCGAAATAGGTTTCAGGCTGTCTTTGCTGCCATTGGGTGAGCGCATCGGTTAATTCTTGCGACAGCGGCTGGGTTTTCAGGTAGCTTTGCACAGCGGCGCTACGGGCAGTGTCGTCTGTTTCGCGGCGCAGTATGTCGCACACGGCGGCACGGTGCGGGTCAAACCAGGCGCGGTAGCTTTCGGTGGAGAGTACCGCGCCGTCGGGAACAGGCAGCCCGGCCTGTGCCGCGCGCGCCAAACCGACACCTTTGCCGCCGGCCAGGGCGGTGTCGAGTGCGGCGGGTGAGTGGAAGGAAAGGAGGTGGGGATGGGGTGTTTGGGTCATAGCGGGTCTTCTTTCGGTCGTGTGGAAAAAAGGGCATTGGATTGGGTCTTTCACCGAAAAGCCGTTTTCAGGCTGTCGTTGGCGCATAACGCCACGCAAACGCCGCCGCCAGCAGTATGCCCACCAGCACGTCCACGCCGTAGTGATAGCGCAGGAACACGGTCGCCCCCACAATGCCGAGCGACACGGGCAGCAGCGCCAACGCAGTTTTGCAGCAGCCGTCGCGCCACAAAAATGCGGTGATAAACAGCGGCAGCGCAGTATGCAAACTGGGGAACACGTCCATGCCGGTTACGCCGTCGTTCACAACGGCGATAACGTGCGGGGCAATGAGGCCGCGCGCGCCGCCGTCTGGCAGGGTGGTAAACGCGGGGCCGGCGGCGGGCAGCAGCAGGTAGCCCATCAACCCGAACAGGTAAATCCCCAGCAGTCCGTTGAAAAAGGCGGGTGCGGACGCGCGGCGGCGCACGGCGTAATAGGCGGATGCCCCGGCAATGGTGAAGAAAAAGGCGAAATAGCAGACGGCAAACACATCCGCCGCCAGCGGAAAGTCTTCATAGCGGAAATAGGCGGGCAGGATTTTTCCACCCCACAAAGCGCTGTCCGCCGCCGATAATAGGCCGTCAGCATGCCACGCCAGCCAATATGCGTTCACCGCTTTGAGCAGGGGGAACACCAGCCACACTAGCGCAAACAGCGCCACATTCTGCCAAGAGGAACGGGCGAGATGCAGCTGCAGCACGGCCAACCACGCAGCAGCGGCGGCATAGGGCAGCCATGGATTCAGCGGGCGCAACGCGGCCGACACGATGATGGCGGCCAGCAGGGCAAGCAGGGGGCGAGCGATACACGGGCTTATGGGCATGTTGTCCATTCAAAATGGCAACCTGAAAAACATGCGGCTGGGGTTCAGGTTTTAACTTTGTTGAAGCTTCGCATTCAGGCTGCGCGCAAGGCGCGGCTTCTATTTTTCATTTTACGATAGACGGGGAACGTTGCACTGTGCGGCGACACGCTTTCAGGTTGCCTCAGGCTGTCCCTTCCCCGTCCGCTTCGGTGAGAGGGATGGGCAGAGGTTCGGGATAAAAATACCAGCCGGCAACGCCCGCCGCAAGCCAAAGCAGCGCGGCGGCAGGGAAAAACAGCAGCAACGTCAGCCAGCAGGCAACCTGAAACAGCGCACCATACACACCACCGACCACCCGCAGGAAAGAAATGTTGTTGCGCCCGTCCGAGCGGCATTGCGCCCAAAGCGCGGCAGCAGCGGGCAGCGGAAAGCTCGCGGCAAAAAGGATCTTTGCCCACGTCCGCACGGGAGGCGACGGGAGCGGCACGTCGGGACGACAACCCGTTTTCTGCGCCACCAAAAAAGCCACGCCGAAATCTTCCCCATTTTGCACGGCCTGCCAGGCGACAGACTGAGCGGCATTGAAAGCCTCAACATCGGCGCAACAGACGGAAACCCGATCTAACGCATCGGCCAGTTCTGCCTGCAAAGCCTTCGCCCCGTCCGCCTGCGGGTAAAACGCCTCGCCCGTCACAATCGACACGCGGCTGCGGAAACCGTCCGGTTTGCTGTAAAACACTCCCAGCGGCTGCACGACGAAGTCCGCACCCGCCGCTTTGAGTTTGGCCGCCATCACCCCCATGCCGCCTAGATAAGGCTGCGGGCGGGGCTGCCATTCGCTAGTGCCTTCGGGATATAGGCACAGACTACCGCCCGCAAGGATTTGTGCGATACCCGCCGCCAGCGGGGAAGGAACGGTATCGGAGCGTATGCCGTAACGCGCGCGGTCGGTGTCGCGCACCACCGGAATTCCGTTTATAAACAGCCGCAAAAATGGGCTGCGTAAAAGCTGAACCGACACCAACGAAGGCACATCGCCCAGCGCTTCGGCATACACTGATCCGTCCGTCCCGCCGTTACGGTGGCTGGCGATAAAAAGCGTGGGCTTGGCGGACAACGGCGCACCGACCACATCGACACGGCGGAAATAAAAGCGGCGAATGAGCGCGGCAAACAGGGTAATGCGGCGTGAAAGTTTCAGCGGCGGAGCGGATGGGGCGGTCATGTCAGATGGGGAAAGACAGCCTGAAAATGGACAAAGGGCGTTTTAACTTCGTTAAAACTTCGCTTTCAGGCTACCCTAATGCTTGGCGGAGGCGGTTATTGTACGGAATTTGCGGGTGTGCGTCGCTTTCCCGCAACGGGATTTGCGAGGAAAGTTTAGGTTAAATCAAAAGATATGCGAAGCGGAATGGCAAAAGTGGTTTATCCGCTGCTGCGTGATGCAACACTTGGTTGTGTTATCAATTATTTAGGGGCTTAGGAAGCAAACATGTGTTCAACACATGTTTGCTTCCTAGACAGTGCCGTCAAATTATTTCTGCCCACAACGAGCTACACCTGACTTGCACGGCGGCAAGGAAGGAGAGGTTTCGTTTTGCATAACGCGCGGCGATGCCACGCCATCTCTTGAGGTGAAAAAAGGCGTTCTCGACCAAGTGGCGTACACGGTACGGAGCTTTGTCATCATCGCGTTGCTCCCTGCGCTTCTTTTTGGGCGGGATGACGGGCCGGCAGCCGGACTTAACAGCCTTGTCTATAAGCTCATTGCTGTCATATCCACGGTCAGCCAAAAGCGCCTCCGCGCTCAAGCCGTCAATCAATGCGCACGCTTCCTTGCAATCAGCTCTGGTGCCTTCTGTAACAGCAACTCTGAGCGGCATACC
>CALHZD010000035.1 GCA_938040985.1 uncultured Propionivibrio sp. | reverse complement strand
AAAGAAAGCCGCTATGGCTCGACGTTGCCAAAGACAAGGCGGTAAGCCGCTGACAGTACGAGTAGTACGGCAAGGCAAGGCCAACACAGCAACGCCGTATTTAGGCAGAGGAAGCCACCATGAAACATAAAATGCCCTGTAATCCACTAAATACAAGGGTCTCAGGGCATTAAAAAACATAAACGGGAAAATAGCAGCTCGGCTTTGCATGTGAAAAAGCCGCGACTCCTCAGCCCTTCGGGCAGCGACTTTTTAAAAGGAGCGCGAGGAGCGGACAAACATTTTGACAGCTGAAACCGCTATGAGACCTTTGCAAGACCTTTGCAAAACCCCCATTTTTTATAGTCCCGGATTTTCTAACATACTGAAATATATAGAAACAAAAACACGAATGGCATGAAAATACCCGGTTTTGCAAAGGTCCCGCCATGTTCAGCGCGGGCACTGGATCAGGCGTATAGATTCCCGGCATAATCGCTCCATGCTCATTCTTCCTGTTAGCCATGGCCTGGACTGGCGCATTCCGCCGCTGGTCACGCTGCTTCTGATTCTGGTCAACACACTGATTTATTTCGGCGCGCAGCACGATGAGAATGCGCGCGCGATGCGCGCTTACTACTATTACGCAGAGTCAACGTTGCCGCAGATCGAATTGCCGCGCTACGTCAAACATCTCGAAGCGGGCGGGCATGTGCGCGAGGCCATAGACGCCGAACAGGCGCTTGCCCAAATGGACCAAAACGACAAATGGTTTTCGGTGCTCCAGAAAATGGAAACGGACGAGGCCTTCATGCAGCAGTTGCGCGCCGACCAAATCATCACGCCCAGCGACGCCAGATACGCCGAATGGCGGCAAGCGCGCAACGAATACGAGCGGCGGCAAAACAGGCGTCCCCGACTGGCCGACCGCTTCGGCTTTAAAACCGCCGCGCCCACCTTGGCCTCGCTGTTCGGGCACATGTTCCTGCACGCCGATTTCTCCCACCTGCTCGGCAACATGGCGATTCTGTTCATCATCGGCTGCCTGGTCGAGAAGACGCTGGGCTGGCGACGTTATCTCTGTTTCTACCTGTTGTCCGGACTGGGCGCAGCGGCTTTTTTCTGGCTGTTCAGCAGTGCGAATATGAATACGGTCATCGGCGCATCGGGGGCGATTTCCGGCGTAATGGCGATGTTCGTGGCGCTGTACGGCTTTCAGAAAATCCGCTTTTTCTACTGGGCGCTCGTCTATTTTGGTTTCTTTACCGCGCCGGCAATCATCGTGCTGCCGTACTGGCTGATTGGGGAGCTGTATCAGCATTTCTTCACCCGCGGCAGCGGGGTCGCCTACATGGCGCACTTTGGCGGACTAGTGACGGGCGCAGCGCTGATTGCCGCGCTGCGTGTGTACGAGAAAATCCTTGGCCGGCCGCGCGCCGCCGCGCCGACAAACGAAGCGCCCACCGCCCCTTTGCCGCCTTTGCTGCCTGGGCAACTGGCGAAAATTGATGCGCTGCTGGGCGAGCTGCGCATCGACGAAGCGCGCCGGGCGCTCGCCCGCCTTGCCCGCAAACACCCGCGCGACATCGCGGTGCTGGAACGTTATTACCAGGTAGCGCGCTACGCGCCGGCAAGCGAGGATTATCACCGCGCAGCGGCGCTGATTTTTACGCTGCCCGAAAACGCGCCCGACAGCGAACGCCTGGTACACGAGTGCTTTTTTGATTACCTCAAGCAGGCGCGGCCGACGGTGCGTTTGAGCGCCGACCTGCTGGTTTCGCTGATCCGCCATCTGGCGCACGCAGGCTACACCGCCGACGCCGAGCGGCTGACGCAGGCGCTGGCGCGCCGGGCACCGGAAGATGCGCGCCTGCCCGATCTGCTCCTGCGGGTGGCCGGGGCATACCAGAAAGCCGGCAATGCCGCTGGGCGCGATGCGCTGATCGCGCGCCTGCACGCGCAGCACCCGGACAGTGAAGCGGCGCGCACGGCGGCAATCATCAGTCACTGAAGCTGCGCTTCTTCCCCGCCTGCCGCTATTTCGTCTGCTATTGCGCCGGCGGCTTCGCCTGCATCTGCGCAATCACCGCGAGCAACTGGCGCGCCTCTATCCGCACTGGGTGATCCGGGTAGCGCGCCAGCAAGCCGTTTAATATCTGTTGCGCGAGTGCGTCCTGATGCAGGTTTTCGCTCAAGACCTGCGCGGCAAAAAGGTAGACGGCAGGGATGTCAGCGTGACCCGGAAAGCGTTTGTCGAAACCCTTGAGCAGCCCCAGCGCCTCTTTAAAGCGCCGCCGTCCGCGCAGCGCCCTAGCCAGCGGCAAAAGCTGCGCCGGCTGCTTTGGCGCAAAGTCGGCGTCGCGCGCGCGCATTTCGTCAAACAGCTTCAGCGCCTCGTCGCCACGCTTTTTGTCCAGCAGCAACGTGAGGTAGGTTCTAGCGTGTTCCCGCAGGCGATCTTCGCGCCCCGCCAGCGCCAGCAGCTTGTGATAACGCGCGTTGGCGCGCAGGTCGTCCGGCGCGCTGAGCTGCGCGTCCTCGGCCAGATCCAGCGCTTCTTCAATCTGGCCGGCGCCGATGAGCTGGCCGATGGCATCTTCCGCAGACAGGGGCGCTTCGCCCCCGTCTGCGCGCGCGTTGTTTTGCGGCGTCAGCACGTCGATGCCCAGCGCCTGATGGTTCTGATACACCACGTAGCCCATCATGTGGAACATGATCAGCGTGAAATACATGTCGACAAAATTGCGCACAGGCATAATCAGCCAGAGTGGCAGATGCGGCTTCAGCAGCGCCAGCAGCGTCGCATCACTGGCAAAAAGCAGAAAGAGAAAAGCGCACAGCGCCAAATACGGCAGGCCGATGGTCGTCATGACGCTGATGGCGGCGAGGGGGTTAACACCCGCCCAGAAGCTGCACGTCATCGTCAGGTTGATTACGCTGGCCGGCAGCGAGAGCAGGATAAAAATCAGCACCGCGCCGTAGATCAGCCCGCCGGCGCGCGCAGCAAAGACCAACAAAAAGATCAGCGCCACAAAAATGGCAAACTGCTTGTACGGCAGAC
The DNA here is from genome assembly GCA_938040985.1 of uncultured Propionivibrio sp. Classification (GTDB taxonomy): domain Bacteria; phylum Pseudomonadota; class Gammaproteobacteria; order Burkholderiales; family Rhodocyclaceae; genus Propionivibrio. The sequence goes on along the minus strand of CALHZD010000035.1, from coordinate 12,024 downwards.
TGTCGCGCCCCGAAGCGCTGGACACGTGGTACTTGTCGGGGTCGAGGCGGCCGATGGCCGTTTCATCGAGCACCTCGTAGGCATAGCGGATGAAAAACAGCCACGCGGCCAACTGCACGAGCAGCGGCGAAAACAGCGCGCCGACCAGCGTCGCCAGCGACAACAAGACCATATACATGAGCGGTTCGGCGTGCAGCGGATAGCGGAAAAATTCCGGCAGACGCTGCCAGAAGGGCACAATATCCGGCGCATCGGCCTCCTGCATAGTGAATACCGTTTGCGCCTCGTCCGACCCGGCGCGCCGCCCGCTGCGGCGGTGAGTTTTGCGTTCGTCTGATTGCTGCGCCATGCTCCCTCCAGAATTTTGTCTGACGATTATAGTCAGGCGCACCGCGCACGATAAGCCCCTGCCCGGAGAGGCTCTATCCACGCGGGTTTTGGAGAGGGTACCGGGGAACGCCCTATCCACACGGGTTTCATCGGAGCACTCCGAAAGCTTAAATAGCGGCCCGACTTTGCCCAAAGACAAGGCGCAAGCCGCAGACAGTACATTGAGTACGGCAAGGCCAAGCCAACACAGCAACGCAGTATCTCGGCAAAGGAAACCGCTATAAAAAGCAAGACAAGCTAACGCGGTATTCCAGCAAAGAAAGCCGTTATTTTCCGATTTATGTTTTTTGATGCTCTGAAGCCCTTTATTTACGTGGGCTTCCGGGAATTTTATGTTTTCTACCCTGTTTACGGGCTTTCGCCCGGCCCAGTTGCTGCGCCTGCATTTCTTCGCTGGCGGCGCGTAGTTACTGCGCTGGATGCGGCGGACTTTCGAGAGTCTTGGCGACGACACGGCGTCCATCCGCGCATTCGGCCTCGACCTCGTCACCCGCCTGTGCGAACGCCTACTCGCCGGCGGCGCCCCCGGCCTGCACTTCTACTCGATGAACCAGGCCGAACTCACCCTGGAAATCTGCCGGCGGCTCGGGCGGGGATAACAACCCAAGTCAGGCTAGGGCGCGCCATCGCGGGCAGCGGGAAACGGGAAACGGGAAACGGGAAACGAGTAGAATACCCTTTACAATCAATGTCCTGCACCCTAGTGTACTGGACATTTGCGGGTCGTTTGCCCTGAAAGGCGCAGGCTGCTGTTAAGGCTGCAAGACAGGGCGCGGCGGACATTGATCCGCCCATCGTTGATCGGAATCCGAAAATAGCCTACCCGGAAGCCCCTGTATTTAGGGCGTTTGCAGGCAGGCACCTCTGAAGCCCGCGTAAACACTGGGCTGGCGGGCAGGCATCGCTACGTTGCCCTATTCATGCGGGTTTCAGGGCATCCTGTTCTGGAATACCCGAAACACGCGGACTGCCGACCTGCCGGTTTAGCGCCGCCGACGCTTACCGTCGTCGGGAACTGTCGCCAAGGATTGCGGCGCGCCAACGCCTGACATGACCACTGCCTTTTAAATATACAGCCAAGGCCCGCCGGTTTAGCGCCGCTTTGAGCCGCCGAGGATCGAGCCGAGGACGCCGCGGATGATTTCGCGGCCAACCTGCGAGCCGATGGCGCGCGCGGCGCTCTTGGCCAGGGATTCGGCGATGCCTTCGCGGTGGCCGCCGCGCGGCCCGGTTTTGCTGCCGAAGATGTCGCCCAGGCTGCCGAGCAGGCCGCTGCCATCGCCCGCCTGCCCGGTCGTTTGCCCGCCCGCATTCTGCGCCGGCGTGGCGATTTTCCCATGGCCGCCGGCCGTCGGTTGCCCGGCCTGCGGCGCTGCCTGGGCGGCGTTTTTGAGCTTTTCAAAGGCCGATTCGCGGTCTACCGTTTTTTCGTACACGCCATAGACCAGTGAGGCCTGGATGACCGCTTGCCGTTCCGCAGCTGTCAAGGGGCCAATGCGCGAGGCCGGCGGCAGGATGAAGGCGCGCTCGACGATGTGCGGCCGCCCTTTTTCGTCCAAGAAGGAGATGAGCGCTTCGCCCACGCCCAGTTCGGTGATCACTGCGGCCGCGTCGAAGGCTGGGTTTGGCCGCAGCGTCTGCGCCGCCGTGGCGACGGCTTTCTGGTCGCGCGGGGTGAAGGCGCGCAGTGCGTGCTGTACGCGGTTGCCAAGCTGGCCGAGCACCTTGTCGGGGATGTCGAGCGGGTTTTGTGTCACGAAGTAGATGCCGACGCCTTTCGAGCGCACCAGGCGCACGACTTGTTCGATTTTCTCCAGCAGCGCGGGCGGCGCGTCGTTGAAGAGGAGATGGGCTTCGTCGAAGAAGAAGACCATCCGCGGTTTTTCCGGGTCGCCAACTTCCGGCAGGCTTTCAAACAGTTCGGAGAGCAGCCAAAGCAGGAAGGTCGAGTACACCGCAGGCGAGGCCATCAGTTTGTCTGCGGCGAGGATGTTGATGACGCCTTTGCCGTTCTGTGCGCCGTCGGTCTGCATCAGATCGGCGATATCGAGCATCGGTTCGCCGAAGAAGCGCTCGCCGCCCTGCTGTTCCAGCGCCAGCAGGCCGCGCTGGATGGCGCCGATGGAGGCGGCCGAGACGTTGCCGTATTCGGTGGTGTACTCTTTGGCGCAATCGCCGACGTGCTGCACCATCGCCCGCAAATCCTTGAGGTCGAGCAGGAGCAGCCCCTGGTCGTCGGCGATTTTGAAGACGAGTTGCAGAACCCCCGACTGGATGTCGTTGAGCTTGAGCAGGCGGGAGAAAAGAACCGGCCCCATGTCGGAAACCGTCGCCCGCACCGGGTGCCCTTGCTCGCCGGTGACGTCCCAGAAGGTGACGGGGAACCGTTCCGGCGTCCAGTCGTTGATGCCCAGGGATTGCAGGCGCTGCTTGAGCTTGTCGCTGTCTGCGCCCGGCGCGGCCAGGCCAGACAGGTCACCTTTGACGTCGGCCATGAACACCGGCACGCCGATGGAGGAAAAGCGCTCGGCCAAGACCTGCAAGGTCACGGTTTTGCCCGTGCCCGTCGCGCCGGTAATCAGGCCGTGGCGATTGGCCAATGCCGGCAGCAGGGCAAGATCGGTTTGCCCGTGGCGGGCGACAACAAGCGGTTCAGCCATAACAAACTCCTGTCGAAAAGAATCAATCAGCAATGCCCGGAAATCCGCCCAAGCAGGCGGGCATCAATGCAAATACGGGAATGATAAAATAGCTGCCCTGATTATCAAGCATTTATCAACCCTCAATCAACCAATGCATCGCGCCGGTAGGCAAGCCCCATCGCGCGCAACTGTACGTCGGAGAATACAGCATGGCCGGACATTCCAAATGGGCCAACATCCAGCACCGCAAGGGTCGCCAGGATGAAAAGCGCGGCGCCGCCTTTTCCAAGGTCGCCAAAGAGATCACCGTCGCTGCCAAGATGGGCGGCGGCGACCCCGGATTTAACCCGCGCCTACGGCTGGCCGTCGACAAGGCCAAGGCCTGCAACATGCCGAAGGACAAGATCGAAAACGCGATCAAAAAAGGCACAGGCGAGCTGGAAGGCGTCGAGTATGTGGAAATCCGCTACGAAGGCTACGGCATCGGCGGCGCGGCAATCATGGTCGATTGCCTGACCGACAACAGGACGCGCACCGTGGCCGATGTGCGCCACGCCTTTACCAAGCACGGCGGCAACATGGGCACGGACGGCTGCGTGGCCTTCCAGTTCAAGCATTGCGGCCAACTGCTGTTCGCGCCCGGCGTCGATGAATCGAAGCTGATGGACGCTGCGATCGAAGCCGGCGCGGACGATGTGATCACCAACGATGACGGCTCCATCGAAATCATCACGCTGCCAAACGATTACATAGCGGTTAAGGATGCACTGGAGGCGGCCGGGTTTACGGCGGAATTCGGCCAGGTCACGATGAAGGCGGAAAACGAAACTGAACTGAGCGGCGAAGAGGCCGTCAAAATGCAAAAGCTGCTCGATGCGCTGGAAAGCCTGGACGACGTGCAGGAGGTCTACACCAGCGTGGTCATCGACGACTGAAGGCGAACTTGATTCTGCACGAGACTTTCCCCCTTCCCCTGTGCGTTGCGCGCTTCGCACATTCAACCTGACGGCGCTTCAACGCTGAATCACCCACAATCGCCGTTATTTCTGGAGGTTATCTCATGGGTATCATCTGGACGATCATTCTCGGTTTCATCATCGGTCTTATCGCCAAGCTGCTGCATCCGGGCAAGGAAAACATGGGGTTCATCATGACCGTGCTGCTCGGCATCGGCGGCTCCTTCACCGCCGGCATCGTCGGTCAGGCGTTCGGCTGGTATCAGGCCGGCGAAGGCGCGGGGTTCATCGCCTCGGTCATTGCCGCCATCATCCTGCTGGTCATCTACGGCAGGATTTACCAGAATCGCTCGTCGGGAAAATCTTCCGATTGAGCAAACGCCGTGGCCGAGGCAGGAATCGGCGCGTCAGAACAGTCGGAAGCGAGCGGAAGTCGGTAAAAATCCGCAATCCGATCCGAGATCCGCAATTCGAGATCCACGCTTCCGCCCGGACTGCCCGGCCCGTTTGAACCGCTGGGCAAGCAGCCGCGCCGTTTCTTTCGTACCCACGACCCACTGATTGCTCATTTCAACCTCAACCGACCGCGCACGCAGCCATGGATACGCTTCAGTCTTTAGCACTCGCAGGGGGGCTGGCCTGGGCCAGCGGCATGCGCTTATATGCCGTCGTTTTTCTGGCGGGTTTGTTGGGGCGGCTCGGCTATCTGCAGTTGCCCGCGACGCTCAGCGTGCTCGAAAACCCGTGGATTATCGGCCTTTCCGGCGTTTTGCTGTGCATCGAATTTCTCGCCGACAAGGTGCCTGCCGTCGATTCGGCCTGGGATGCCCTTCAGGGTTTTATCCGCATTCCGGCCGGGGCGCTGCTGGCCGCGCTGGCCATGGGCGAACACGACCCGGCGCTGATGGTCGCCGCCGGACTGCTCGGCGGCACGCTGACGGCCGGCACTTTTGCCGCCAAGGCTGGCGGCCGCGCGCTGATCAATACCTCGCCCGAACCGTTTTCCAACGTCACGGCTTCGCTCGGCGAAGATGTCCTGACGGCCTCGGGATTATGGATTGCCGTGGCGCACCCGATTCTTTTCCTGATTCTGCTCGGCCTTTTTATCCTTCTTCTGGTCTGGCTGCTGCCCAAAATCTGGCGCGGTATCCGCGCGTTTTTCGCAATTTTCCGGAAGAAGCCGGGCACTACGGCGTAGGATACGGGCGGCGCGGGTCATAACCGCCTATCAAGGCGGTCGGCACGGCGCCGGAAAAACCGGCATATTGCAGCATAAGCGGCATTGGGAACATGCTCGGCCGTTTTGTTGCGGCGATCTTTTTGGACGGCCTCACTTCACGTGCTTCCACCATCGTTCCTGCGGCGGATTCTGTAAGTCGAATACCTGGCCGATCTTCGGCGTAATCAGGGTATAGGGCGCATTTGCGCCGGCTTTTTCCAGGCGTTCGATCGGTTCCGTCCAGCGGTGGTAGGCCAGGTCGAACTTCGCCCAATGTATCGGAATCAGGCGGGGAGCGCCCAGGTCGTTCGCCGCCCGGACGGTTTCTTCCGGCATCTCATGAATCTGCGCCCAGTCCTGATTGTACGAACCGTTTTCCAGCATTACCAGATCAAACGGTGCATAACGCCTGGCAATGTCGGCAAAATGGCGGCCGTACCCACTGTCCGCCCCGAAAAACAGCGAGAGATCGGGCGATTTGATCACCCACGCCCCCCACAGGGTGGAAAAGCGGTTGTCCAGCTTACGGCCGCTGAAATGGCGCGCCGGTGCGAGCGTGAAGCTGACATCGCCCAACCGGGCGCTTTCGTACCAGTCCAGTTCGGTAATTTTTTCGTCGGCCACGCCCCAGCGTTGCAGATGAGCCTTGACGCCCAGCGGAACGTAAAAATGCGCGGCTTTGTCCTTGATTTCCTTAATGGCGTAATAGTCGAGATGATCGTAATGGTCATGGGAAAGCAGCACCGCATCAATGGCTGGCAGGTCGGCAATATGCGGCGTATGCACGGCGACGAACGGCTTGCCGCCGAAAAACGGTACGGGCGAGGCGCGGTAGTACACCGGGTCGGTCAGGATGCGTTGACCCGCCGTCTGAAACAGTAGGGTGGAATGCCCGAACCAGACGAATTTTCCATCCTGTAGTTTCGTGGCATCGAATGGTTCGGACGGCAATGGCTGTTGCGGGTTTTTATCGGCGGGTGCAGTCATCATCGACACCACCCAATCGATCAACGAAGGTTCGCGGTCGGCGGTGAGCAGCAGCGTCGGTTCCAAATTGTTGAACCGCTCTCCGTCAAACGCTTTGCTGGCGCGAATCTTTGCCATGCTCGCCGCATCCGGCACGCCACCGAACACGGGATGAAAACGGATAAAGGCATACACGGCGCCGGCGGCGAGCAGGCCGAATATCAGCAGGTATTTGAGCAATTTAAGCAACATCATTTCTATCCTATCGGTCATAGCATCAATGTGAAGCCACAACATTCATTTTACGGAAACGACCTGGAACAGGCGCAGGTTTGAATCCCGCCAATCATGCCCGAAGGCCCCTAGGTTATTAGCATTCGCCAAACGCCAGCAGTCAACGAACGGCCAGCCGCCAACCACTAAAGGCCGAGCGAATCCCAGAGCGCATCGACGCGCCGCTTGACGGCCTCGTCCATGACCAGCGGACGCCCCCATTCGCGGTTCGTCTCCCCCGCCCATTTATGGGTGGCGTCGATGCCCATCTTGCTGCCGAGTCCCGCCACCGGCGATGCAAAATCAAGCGCGTCAATCGGCGTATTCTCGGTGATCAGGGTATCGCGCGCCGCATCAACGCGGGTCGTCAGCGCCCAGATAACCTCTTTCCAGTCACGGATGTTTATGTCGTCATCGACGACGATAATGAACTTGGTGTACATGAACTGACGCAGAAAGCCCCAGACGCCGAACATGATGCGGCGGGCGTGGCCGGGATACTGCTTGCGGATGCTGACCACCGCCAGCCGATACGAGCAGCCTTCCGGCGGCAAATAGAAATCGGCGATTTCAGGATACTGTTTTTGCAGAATCGGGACGAACACTTCATTGAGCGCCACGGCCAGCATGGCCGGCTCATCGGGCGGCTTGCCGGTGTAAGTGCTGTGATAAATCGGATTTTTACGCATCGTCAGGCGCTCGACGGTAAAAACCGGAAACATCGACGGTTCGTTGTAGTAGCCGGTATGATCGCCGAAGGGGCCTTCCAATGCCGTTTCATCCGCTTGGATAACGCCCTCCAGCACGATCTCCGCCGCCGCAGGCACCTGTAGCCCCGCCTTGACTTGCAAATCACCAAGGCAATTGACCAGCTCGGTACGCGCGCCGCGCAGCAGGCCGGCGAACTGGTATTCGGACAAGGCGTCAGGAACCGGCGTCACCGCGCCGAGAATCGTTGCCGGGTCGCAGCCCAGGGCAACGGCGACCGGGAAGGGCTGGTCGGGATGCGCCAGACAATGGTCGCGGAAATCGAGCGCACCGCCGCGATGCGCCAGCCAGCGCATGATGAGCTTGTTGCGGCCGATCACCTGTTGCCGGTAGATGCCCAGATTCTGGCGGGGTTTCGATGTCGGCAAGCCCTGCGGGCCGCGCGTCACCGTCAGCCCCCAGGTCACCAGCGGCGCCGCGTCGCCCGGCCAGCAATGCTGGATCGGCAGGCACGAGAGATCAACCGCCTGACCTTCCCGGACAATTTCCTGACAGGGCGCCGATGTGCGGATCTTGGGCGCCATATTGAGCGCCTGCTTCAATACCGGCCATTTTTCCCAGGCATCCTTCAAGCCTTTGGGCGGTTCCGGCTCTCTGAGATAGGCCAGCAGACGGCCGACTTCGCGCAAGGCGGCGATGGATTGCGCGCCCATGCCCAGCGCCACGCGGCGCGGCGTGCCGAACAGGTTGCCGAGCACAGGAATGTCATGCCCTTTCGGTTTTTCAAACAGAATGGCCGGGCCGCCCGCGCGCAATACCCTGTCGCAAATTTCCGTCATTTCCAGATAAGGGTCGATTTCGGCACGAATGCGTTTAAGTTCGCCCATGCCTTCCAGGCGCGCGATAAAATCGCGGAGGTCGTGATCATGCATGACAGGTCGGGTCCATAGAAAAGCGGATGAATTATAGGCCAGGCCGCCTGATAAGCCTTCGCTATCAAATACATTGCTGCTTTCAATTGGACTTATGGCAGGTGAGAACGTACACTGCGCACATGCTTTCCGATCGAAGCAAATCGCCCGATCGCATCGGGCGGCCCTGCCCAGGGCAATAAATAGATCGGACATTTTCCATAACCGTTCAGGAGACTGTAATGAAAGATACGAAAATCGACGTACGCAAGATCGACATCGGCATTTCCGAAGAACATCGCATCGCCATTGCCAAGGGACTGTCCAAACTGCTGGCGGACAGCTTTACGCTGTATCTGATGACGCACAATTTCCACTGGAACGTCACCGGGCCGATGTTCAACACTCTGCACGCCATGTTCATGGACCAGTACACCGAACAATGGAATGCGCTGGATGTCATTGCTGAACGCATCCGCGCACTGGGCGTTATCGCGCCGGGCAGCTACGACGAATATAAACAGCTCACCGCGATTCCCACCCATGTCGGCACGCCGAAGGCAATGGAAATGGTCGCTCAACTTCTCGCCGCGCAGGAAGCCACGGCCCGTACGGCCCGCGATCTGTTGCCACTGGTTACGGAGGCCAACGATCAGCCGACGACCGACCTGCTGACCGAACGCCTTGACGTTCACGAAAAAACGGCCTGGATGCTGCGCAGCCTGCTGGAAGACTAAGCGCGCAGTTAGCGCTGCAACACGGCAGTGGGCGCAAGGCGGCCTTCTTCATGCAGACGCCGCACCGGCCCAAAGCCTGCCCACACAAAAGCCCGCCACCCGGCGGGCTTTTGTTTACCGGCGCCCAGCTGAAACCCGCGTATTTAGGGCTTCTCCGAGGGGGCGTTCAGAGCGCCTTTATTTACCGGAGTTTCAGCGGATCGGGTCGGGCCTTCATACCCGACAAACGCGGACGACTGCAGACACAATATTCTGCTTTATGTTTTTTGATGCCCTGATCCCCTCGTATTTAAAGGGCTTCCGGGCATTTTATGTTTTCTTCCCTGTTTGTTCGGGTTTCAGTGGGATGCTCAGGAAACCCAATAGCGGCTCGACTTTGCCAAAAGACAAGACGGTAAGCCGCAGGCAGTATGAGTAATACGACAAGGCGAAGCCAACGCGGTATTTTGGCAAAGGGAGCCGCTATAGATCGACGTTGCCAAAGACAAGGCGGTAAGCCGCAGGCAGTACGAGTAGTACGGCAAGGCGAAGCCAACGCAGTATTTTGGCAAAGGGAGTCGCTATCGCTCGACTTTGCCAAAGACAAGGCGGTAAGCCGCAGACAGTACGAGGAATACGGCAAGGCAAGCCAACGCAGTATTTTGGCAAAGGAAGCCGCTATCTCGGGGGATCAGAATCCGCCATTGATCCGCCAGTAGTCGGCGACGATGCCGGCGAAAATGCTCAGTCCCAGCCAGTTATTGTGCATGAAGGCTTGGAAACACTTATCCGGCTCGCGCCCGCGGATCAGCGTAAAGTGATAGGCAGCAATGGCCACGGCAATGGCGAGACCGGCATAGAATGCCGCGCCCATCGCGGATTGAGCGCCCACCCAGGCGATCAGCCCGAGAGCGAAGGTGTAGCAGATCATAACGGCCGGCACGTCAAAACGGCCGAAAGTAATTGCTGAGGTATGGATGCCGATCTTGACGTCGTCAGGACGATCAACCATGGCGTATTCGGTATCGTAGGCTATCGCCCAGAACACGTTGGCCAGCAGAAGTTCCCAGGCGATGGGAGGCACGGCGCCCTGTTGCGCAACAAAAGCCATCGGAATGCCAAAGCCAAAAGCAATGCCAAGATACGCCTGCGGAATGGCCAGGAAGCGTTTGGTCAGCGGATAGGTGGCGGCAAGGAACAGGGCGATTACCGACCAGCCGAGCAAGCGCCCGTTGCGTAGCGCCAGCATCAGGCAAAAGGCGAGGCAGGCCAATGCAAGACTCAAGATGCATGCTTCCTTGGTCGAGACTTCGCCGGCAGCCAGCGGGCGATTTCTGGTACGCGCAACATGCGGGTCAAAATCGCGGTCGGCCAAATCGTTCATCACACAGCCGGCCGAACGCATCAGTACGGCGCCCAGCAAGAAAACCCACAGTATTCGTCCATCCGGACGGCCATGCGCGGAAAGCCACAGCGCCCAGAGCGTCGGCCAAAGCAATAGCAGTATTCCAATGGGGCGATCCAGGCGCATCAGGCGTATATAACGGAAGAAACGTTCGCATAAACGGGAAAACTCAACGGGCATGGCGTTATTCTCACTAAACCTTGAGCATTTCCTCGCGGCCGCCCAGCCAGCGCTGCAGATGGCGCTGCGCGCGCGCAGGCGCTTCGTTTAGCAACTGCTCCGCCACCGTCCGCGCCATTTCGATGAGGTCGGTATCTGCCTCAAGATCGGCGTAACGCAGCAGCGGCAGCCCGGATTGGCGACTGCCGACAAACTCGCCCGGCCCACGCAGGCGCAGATCCTGCCGGGCAATTTCAAAGCCGTCATTGTGCTCATAAATGACTTTTAGACGCTCCCGCGCTGTCGGTGACAACGGTTTCTGATACAGCAACACGCACACCGAGTCGTGCGCCCCACGCCCGACTCGACCGCGCAACTGGTGCAGCTGCGACAGGCCGAAGCGTTCGGCATGTTCGATGACCATCAGGCTGGCATTGGGCACGTCGACACCGACTTCGATCACTGTCGTCGCCACCAGAATATCGATATTGTGGGCAGCAAAAGCGGCCATCATGGCGGCCTTTTCATCGCCTTTGAGGCGACCGTGCACAAGGCCGACGCGGCATTCGGGCAGCGCCTGCGTCAGCTTCATATACGTATCGAGCGCTGCTTGCAGATCGATTTTTTCCGACTCTTCGATCAGCGGGCACACCCAATAAACCTGCCGCCCTGCGTCAATCACCGCGCGGGCGCGTTCGATCACCTCATCGCGCCGTGCATCGGACACCAGCTTGGTGATGACCGGGCGCCGCCCCAGCGGCATCTCATCAAGCACAGAAACATCAAGATCGGCGTAATAGCTCATCGCCAAAGTACGCGGAATCGGTGTCGCCGACATCATGAGTTGATGCGGATTCACGCCTTTCTTGCGTAGTTCGAGGCGTTGCGCCACACCGAAACGATGCTGTTCATCAATGATCGCCAGACCCAGCCGAGCAAAATCGACGCCCTCCTGAATCAGCGCGTGCGTCCCTACCAGCAGGTGCGATGCGCCGGCGGCCTGAGCCTGTCGCGCCTGCTTGACTGATTTTTTGAGACTGCCGGACAACCATACGACCTGGATGCCGAGCGGCGTCAACCATTCATGGAGTTTCAGATAATGCTGCTCGGCCAGAATTTCTGTCGGCGCCATAAAGGCTGCCTGATAGCCGGCCTCGATCGCCTGACATGCCGCCAGCGCTGCCAGAATGGTCTTCCCGCTACCGACATCGCCTTGCAGGAGGCGCTGCATCGGGTGGGTTTGCGCCAGGTCATGATTGATTTCGACCATGACGCGCTTTTGCGCACGGGTCAACGTAAAAGGCAAAGCCGCCAATAGCCGATCGGCAAGATGGCCCGGACTGACCAGAGCCGGCGCCCCCGTGCTTCGCCGTGCCCGATAGGCTCGCCGCAGGGAAATCTGCTGCGCCAGCAGTTCGTCAAACTTGATACGCCGCCAGGCCGGATGGGCACGCCGTTGCAAAGCAGATGGCTCCGTTTCCGGCGGCGGTTGGTGCAGGAAACGTACCGCCTCGCCAAATGCCGGGAAATCATGGGCATCGCGCCAGGCGGGGTCAACCAGCTCGGACAGGTCGGCGCTTTTTAACGCCGATAAAATCTGTTTGCGTAATATCGCTTGTGACAAGCCGGCGGTCGTCGGATACACCGGTGTCAGTGCATCGGGAAGCGCCGTCTGGCTT
>CALHZD010000034.1 GCA_938040985.1 uncultured Propionivibrio sp. | reverse complement strand
CGCTTTCGCAGTACTCCCTCCGAAACCCGCGTGGATAGGGCATCTCCCGGCACCTCCTCTGAAATGCCCGTGGATAAAAAACTTCCGAACAGGCGCCTCTGGAACCCTTATAAATAAAGGGCTTCCAGGCAGTATGCTCGGAGATACCCTGTTTACAAGGGCTCCAGAGCATCTCCCTAGAGATACCGCAAATAAAGGACTTGCGGGCGCACTTCTCTGAAACGCCCTCAATATGCGGGCTGGCGGGCATCCTTTCTGAAATGCCCTGAATACATGGGCTGGCGCGGTATGTGGCATGCTTCGTAGCAAAAGGTGCGCGGTGCAAAATCCTTCAGCCTTATTTTGGCTGTGACGCCCCAAATGCCTTTGGGGTCCATTACGCCGAAAACCGCGGTTTGCCGATCCGTCTGTATTTCGTACAGACTGGCACGCCAGTTTCTGGGGCGATCACTTTCGTACAGCCACGGCGGCGGCGATCCGACCATTCGCAAGTTGCGCCATCCGTCGCTGTTGCAGCCACCAGCCGAGAGAGAACAAGAATGCCGCCAGGCCGGCCAGCCAAGACCAGATCCATGCCGTTGCCCGGAAGGTCTCCGCCGTTGGCCGCTGCACTTCTTCCACGACCTGGCCGCTGACTTGCTGCGCGCCGGGTGCGGGCGCTGGCCCGGCGGCGGCTTGGGCGATGGCGGCCTGGTAGGCTTCCAGCAGAGGCGCCGCATCGGGCAGGGTCGCCAGGGCCTTGCCAACAAACTCGGTCATTTCGGCGTTGCGACACTGGTTGGCCTCGCACGCCGGCCCGTGTTCGCTGATGCTGTGCACGAGTTTTTGCGCGACCGAGGCCAGTTCTTCGGCGCTGGCTTGCCAATGCCCGCGTTGGGCGGCGCCCAGTAGATTGGTCAGCAGCATTTGCTGTGCGAACGGGTTGTGGTTATCGAAGAACTCTTGCATATGCAGACCAAACTTGTCGTCTACGTATACGCTTTTGACTTCGGACCAATCGGCGCTGCTGACTTCATGGGTTGCGGTTGAATCCCAGAGGTCGAGGTGGTCGGTCAGGAACATGAAGTTGCGGGCGCCGTCATAGCCGTGCGCCATGTTTTCCTTGATCCATTTCGGATTGAAGTAGCGCGTGCGCATTTCTGTCTGCAACGCACGTGCCGCGCTTTCTATTTGCGGATTTGCGGAATCGCGCAGGTTGCTTACATAGAGTTTGATGTCCTTTCCGGTGAGCGCCTTAGCCGCCAGGTTCAGGCCGCCAAGAAACGCGGCGGACTGAGAATGATCCAGCAAACCGTTGACGTCACTGCTGCGCGGCAGGGTTGCGGCATCGGTTCTGGCCAGGTTGCCTTCAAAGGCAGGGCGTGCATATGTGCCATACAAGCCGCCGCCATAGGCATGCGCGAGCCGTTGCGTATAGAGGTCCGCCATGCGTGATTCGCTGCCGCGCTGGTCGCCGGATTTGGCCAGGAACTGGATGTTGGGCGAATAGGCGCCCGGCGCCGGTGAAAATACCCGCGCCAATGCCAGCCGGTGGGCGTTGGCCGCATTTTCCCCGCCTTTGATCAGATCCGCTTCCGCCGCCTGCGTAGTGCGGGCTACCGGATTGTCGGGCTCGGGACTGGCCGCGGCCAGTTGCGTAGCTTTGGCGATCAATTCCACCTTGCTCTGGTAGCCGTCGCGATAGGCGCCGCTGGTGGTTACCAGCACGTCGATGCGAGGCCGCCCAAGCGCCTCGCGCGGAATCAATTCCACGTCCACCACTTCGCCGCGCCAGTTGCGCACGGCGCGGGTGCCGAGCATGTGGAGAATCTGCGCTTCGGTAATGCCGTTATTTTTGGCAATCTCGGCCGACCATAGTACGTAGGCGAATTTTTGCGGATAGGCGCCGTGATGCTCTTTGCGCCAGATTTCGATCTGTGCGTTGGCTTGACGGATGCCGATCGCCTCGGCTTCGACGGTGGGCACCAGGCTCAGGTCGAAATTATGGAGGACGCGCCCCGGAGGCAACACCTCCGGCCGACGGAACGGTTCTCCCATCGGGCCCGGCTCGACCCATTGGCCACTCAGCTCGGCAAAGATGGCGGCTACCTCGCGCGGCGCCTGACGCAGCGCGTCGGCGTGGCGCTGCGCCAGTTTCAACTGCGCCGCGATGCGTTTGGCGTGTTTGGCATTTTCGGCGCGCCGACCGAGAAATTTCTGCACAGCGGCATCGGCCGTCAGGTGCGCGTTGAGCACGGCATCCACCAACTGGCGGGCGACAATCGCGGGCTCATCGGTCAGGCCATGCAAGGCGTCGGTCAGATCCTTGCCCAGCATGCCAGCGACCATGGCGCTCATGGCCGGCCCTTGCGGCGCCGTGCCAAGCACTTTGCCGCCCCATGGCATGTTGGCTTTTTCGAGTTCGGCAAGATAGGTGTCAATAGCTCCCAGCAGAACCTCCGCCGGCGCATGCTCCACATCGACATGCTGCGCCAGCGCACGGTCGATGCCTGCATCGCGGATCGCCTGGCGCAGACTTGGTACGATGCCGTCGCGGGTCGCGGCGTCATTGGCGCTGCGATAACGCGCGATCAGGGCGCGCAGTTCGCCCAGGTTTTCATAGGAATCGGACGGCACGACGATGTTGTACCAGCCGGGTAATGCCGCCAGCGCCTTGCGCTTGTTTCCCGTGCCGCCGTTGGCGCCCAGGCGTTCGGGATGGATGTGCGGCAGCCCGCCGAGCAGGATACCGATATGGTCGTCAGCCAGCGGCCCCTGCACGTTGCCTGGTTGCAGCACGATATTCGTAAACAGGCTGACCCAGGCGTCGGCATGCCATTTCTTCTGCAGCCACAGGAAAAAGGCCAGATATTGATGGTGTGGCGGCAGCGCCGCTCTCGATAACAGCGCCTTTTGATTTTCCAGATAGCCCCACATGGGGTGCGGGGCGATCAACACGTTGCCGTATTCGATGCGCGGAATAACGATGAAACGCTGCCCTTGCGCATTGGTGTAAATCATGGTCTTGCCCGGCGCTGGCCCCCAGACGGCCTCAATTTCCTTGCGGCGCTGCTCGGGAATGGCGTTAAACCATTCGCTGTACTCGGCTTCCGGGATCAGTATCGGATTTGACTCGGCTACCCGTTTGGTGATTTCCCCCGGCGCCCAGTTGCCCATGTTGGAGGCTTCGCGCGTCATTCGTTGAGCCAGTGTTTCGGCATCGGGCAACGCCCCTTTCCCCACGTTGTAACCGCGCTCGCGCATGGCGGGCAGAAGCATGGCTAGCGTACCCTGTACATCAAGGAAGTCATCCGGGTCGCCGCCGACGTCGGATTTGCCGCCGGCCTCGCTCCAGTAGGTCAACACCACTTTCTTGTCGGCATTGGCGGCACGGTGCAGTTTTGCCCAGGCCAGTGCGCGGGTAATGCGCCATTCGATCTGTTCATTGAGCGGCTGCTGGCGGCCGACTGCCTGTTGGGCATTCCTGGCCGCTACGACCATGGGCTCGAAGCTGCCGTCACGCTCGCCGCCGACGATTCGGAAGGCCAGGTCGGGAATGTAACCTCCGGGCGCTTTACGATATTCTTCCGGGCTCAGGCGATGGTGATTGAGCGCCATCAGTATCGGCACGCCAAGCTGTGCGGCCTGGGCGTGAGCCTTGGCGCGATCGTTGAAGTTCAGTACGCCGGCGCCGTATAACAGCGCATCGATCAGCGTATACCCGTTTTTCCGGAACTGCAGCAGATCGGGGCTGGCGTTGCCGACCAGGGCAATAGCGTTCTGGCCGCGCTTCTCGGTTGCGGCAATGAGGGCATCCCAGGCGCCGAGATCTTTGCGCCGCACGTTGGCATGATGGATCAGCAGGCCCAGCGTCAGCGCTTTGGGGTCGTATGCATGGCCGCCCTTGCGTCGCCGATACCAGTCCAGATAGGCATCCAGCGAGTCGAACAAGGCCGGCGCCGCCGGATGGTAGAAGGCATGCGCCGGATAAACGATAGGCTTGGGAATCGGTTCTTTGCCCGGGATATTCAGTATCCGGCGACTCAGGTAGGCCAGTAGCGCCGCGTCATTGTCGGCGGAGCGATTCGCCCAGTAGCGAGCGATGTCGGGATGCCGTGCCAGCAGCACATTACCCTGCAGACCGGCTTGCGGATTGACCACGACCAGCCGGGTAGTCTGTGCCAGCTGTTGGATTTTTGCGGCATTCAGCGGCAATCCCTTGGCCGCGCCGTCGATGAATACCAGCGCGTAGGCATGCAAGTCTGTGTCTTGGGTCAATGCCATGCCGCCCGGCCCCGGTGAATAGATATCCACCTGCACGGGAGAAGATGATTGCGCCAATGCATACCGCAATTCCGCGGGCCCGGTAGATTCTCCGCCTTCATAAATAATGGCGATGCGCGGGGAAGCCATGGGCAACGACGGCGCCGCGGCGAACAGCACGGTGAGGAGCAGCAATAAAAATCTCATAATGGATTGCCAATCGGGAAAACTCGCATCGAGCGTCAAGGCTCGTGCCTTGCGGAAAACGACAGTCATCCTGCGGCGGTTTTCGGCATTACGAACCGCCGGGCGGCGCCTGGCCCTCCGGCACATAGACCACCTGCCCGTTGGAGAGCTTGTAGGCAACGCCCAGACGGACCCCCTGGCCGGAGAGCGTCTTGTCAGTGACCCGTTGTACTTTGATTTCCTCACGCTGCTTGGAAATGATTTCCATCGTGCCATCTTCGTTCTGCTTGACCATCGTGACGCTGCTCTGCGGGTTGAGAAACTCGACAGCGGAGAACAAGGTAAACATGGCAATCAGCAGGGCGACGATGAACGCTACGCTGACATCGAACAGGTTAGCGATGCCGGCCAAGGGATCCTCGTCATGCCCATGCGGTTCCGAGGTGTCGCGGTGACGAACGAAGCGCATGGCCGTCAATCCTGTTGCCGTGTGGCCGGTGCGTTAGCGGCCTGCAGGAGCGCCTCTGCGCGGAAAGCCAATGCCTGATTGTCTTCGCGAATCCATTGCTCGCGTATAGACGTAATCAGGTAAATGGTCACGCTGATGGCCAGGCCGATGACAGTGGCGGCAAAAGCCGTCACCATATTGGACGCCAGCGAAGGAAGATTGCCGTCGGCCAGACCCTGCAAGGCGTTGGCCATTGGAATCAGCGTGCCCATCAGGCCCAGTGCGGGGCCAATCCGCACGCCCTGGCGTAGCAAGGCCAAAGCCGACCACCGCCGTCGCTCGCTATCCTGCAATACGCGCTCCAGCCGTATGTCCAGCGGGTCTGGCGAGGTCTGATCGGCGGCCGCTGCTTCCAAAGCGGCGCCGGTGATCTGCTGCCATGGACGCCGCTTGCCGCGCCGCGACCAACATTCCTGAATAAAAGCTCCCAGCGCCACTAAGGTCAATGCAGCAAGCAGCAACAGGGCAATCAATACGGGCCAGACCAGGACGCCGGAGACTGCATGCAGTAACTCGCGAATCGTATCGATCGTACTAGTAGAATTCATTATCATTTTCAACCTTTAACAAAGGCGCATAGTATCACGCGGAATTTCGAGGGTAGCTCGTATTCGGCATGCTCATCCCGATCCGCGTGCGGATGATCGAATGGATTATTTGGCGACGCCCTGATTCTTCGGCGCGTAGCCATTTCGTTACCGGCCGCCGCATTTTTTCTCTGTCGCATTGCGCTTCACTTTTCACGTCATGGGCCCGATACCGGCGCCTTCCGCTAGGCCTGATATAGAGGGTGGCGCGCAGATCAACGGATTGAAAAAACTAACGCTCCGGTTGCAGGGCAGCTCCCCATATCGCCCAGCATCGGAGCTGCTACCCGGAGATGCACGTGGATAAAGGGTCCCAAGGCAGCCCCACTCGCTCCTCTCTTCTAAAGGGGAGCAGCCCGAAGGGCTGAGGTTTTATGTTTTTTGATGCCATGAAGCCCTTGTATTTAGGGCGCTTCAGAGTGTTTTATGTTTTCTGGACTGTTTTCAAGAGTTTTTGAGCGCGTTCCGAAAGCGTCAATAGCGGCTCAACTTTGCCAAAAGACAAGGCGGCGAGCCGCAGGCAGTATGAGT
>CALHZD010000033.1 GCA_938040985.1 uncultured Propionivibrio sp. | reverse complement strand
AAACCTTCAGCCCCCAAGGCGACAATTTCACCAGCCAAGCCTGCGATTCCAAGCTGTCAATCAGCCGCTCGTAATCTTTTTCCACCGCAGAGCCGGCCAATATATTCAAAATGTTCTGCTGCACCCCTTTGGCGTGGGTTTCATAAGGCGTGCCAAACCGGCGCCACGGAAAGTTTTCCAAAAAAGTGTGCAATACCATTTGTGCCTTCCCCATTCTGTTTGCCTGCCGATGCGGCAGTTTTCAGGTAGCCTTTCGGCTTGGGCAAAGGCTACCTGAAAACATCACAAAGCCTCAAACGCCTCAATGAACACTTGCGAGCGGTGCGCATAGCCTTTAAACATATCGAAGCTGGCGCAGGCTGGGCTGAGCAACACGATGTCGCCGGGTTCGGCCAGGCGGTAGGCGGTTTGCACAGCTTCCTGCAGGCTGGCGCAATCCATCATCTCCACGCCGCAGCCGGCCAGGTCGTGGCGGATTTGCGGCGCGTCTTCGCCGATGAGCAGCACGGCACGGGCTTTGCCGGGCAGCACGTTTTTCAGAGGGGTGAAATCCTGCCCTTTGCCCTGCCCGCCGGAGCGCCGCAAGCGATCCCCACGCTTTCCGCGCCGTCCCTGATCGCCGCGCGCGAAGCCCTCTTCCGCATTCCGGAAAGCCGGCTCTACCTCACCCGGCCGGATAACCCGAATGTCCTCGTCAGCGCCACCCCGCTGCTGGGCGCCGCCAACTTTCAGGACAGCGCCTCCTACCTGGACGAATTCGGGCTCAATACCCTCAAGCGGCTGGGCGACGGCTTCTACGAACAGCAGCTGGTTGCCGAGCAGCTGCGCCTGTTGAGCGACCGCGTCCATGCCGACGACTACGCCGACGCCAACGCTCGTTACCGCGCCCTGCTGGAAGCGGGGAAAGATGCAGCGAAGCGTTTCAACTTCACCCCGGGCATTTCCCTGTCGGCCGAACAGGTTGCCCAGCTCTCCGAGCACATCGTCTGGATGGAAACGCGCGTGATTAACGGCCAGAACGTACTGGTGCCCGTCGTCTATGCTGCTGGCGGGGCAAGCGCCGTCAAATCTACCGGCGCCCGTCTCTCCGGCGGCAAATACACGCGCATTGTTGCCGGCCACATCGACAACCGCGGCCTCATCGAAGGCGATCTTGTTCAGGCTGTCGCCACACAGACCTTCGCCAACGCCGGCGGGGTCGTGCGCGGCAAGCTCGTCGATCTTTCCTCCGGTGGCGATTTGATCGTCGGCACCTATACCGAAACAACGTCCTTCTCTCCTGGACAGACCTTTACCCGGGAGAGCCGTCCCGGCCGTATCGAAGGCGAATTGGTGCGCCTGCGGGCTAAAGAGAACCTCGCCTTTGTCGGCGGCGAACTTGTCGCCGGTACGGCCGCCCTGCAAGGCAAGAACATCCTGATCGGCGCGCAGCAAAGCAGCGCCCGGCGCGAGCTGGATAGCGACAGCCGTAATACCTATCGGGACAGTGAAACCACTTATCGTGAAAGCCGCCTGCACACTTCCGGCGACCTCTTCCTTGCCGCTGAAGAGCACTTGCTCGCCCACGGCAGCCGTGTGCAGGCCGGCGGCAGCCTGGCGCTTGTCGCCGGCGGCGATATGACCTTCACCGCCAGTCGCGACGCCTTCATCGCGCAGACGAGCGGTCTGCACGGTAAAGGCCGGGCGACGAGCCAGCTTTATCACACCACATTGAACCCAACGCAGCTCTCCTCCGGCGGTGATCTCATCCTTGCCGCCGGCGGCGATCTCACCGTCCAGGCCAGCCAGGCGCGCAGCGGCGGCGCAATTCATGCCCGCGCCGGCGGTGACATCCGTCTCGATACGCTCAACGCCGAACACGATGCGCGCGTCAGCATCGTTGAGAAACGCACCAGCCACGGTCATTCCAATGTACGGCAAACCCCCGTCGGCAGCATCCTTGCCGCCGACGGCGACTTAACGCTTAAGAGCGGCGGCGCAACCCAGCTGACCGGCAGCGCCTTATCGGCCGGAGAGGATCTCTCACTGATCAGTGGCGGCGACTTAAAGCTGCTCGCCGCCCAAAGCCGGCATGAACAGCGGGCGCACCGGTCCAGTACCAAAGAAACCTTGAAGTTTGCGCTCGATGAACCCCGTTATCTGCTCTCCACCATTACCGCCGGCGGTAAGGTCAATGCCACGGTCGGCGGCGATCTCATCGCCGAGGTGCCGGCGGCAAGACCCTCTTCCCGAAATGGCGCTTCGGAAGGGCGTGCACAAAGGACTGCACAAGGCACTGCACACGGTTCTTCAGAAGGCGTTATGCAAGGGGCCTTTCCCACCCGTCTAATGGGCAATGACCGGCGCAATGCAGTGAATACGGGGAGCGCCGGCAACCCGTACAATGCAGGAAACGCAGAGAATACGCGGGGTTCCAGCCAGGTACCCGCTGGCCGCTCTGCCGCCGCGATTTCCGCAATCACTGCCCGGACGCCTTACGGAAACTCTTCTGAATCCAAATGAGCTGCGCGGCGCCAGTGTGCGTCCTGAGA
This sequence comes from uncultured Propionivibrio sp., assembly GCA_938040985.1. GTDB lineage: Bacteria > Pseudomonadota > Gammaproteobacteria > Burkholderiales > Rhodocyclaceae > Propionivibrio. Next base: position 4 of record CALHZD010000033.1, on the reverse strand, counting down.
TAGT
>CALHZD010000032.1 GCA_938040985.1 uncultured Propionivibrio sp. | reverse complement strand
TTTCTTTGGCGAGGCAAAGAAAGTCAGCGGGGCGCGCTGCCGCTCAGCGCAACGGGATTAAAAGAAGTTCCGTGGGTGAAAGTCAGCGCACATGCGGTGGCGATTCTTATTTTTTAGTTTCAGGAACCCTGCCCGCTAGCCCGCGTATTTAGGGCATTTCCGGCACCCCTGCCCTGAAGTCCTTTATTCATAAGGGTTCCAGAGGCGACTGCCCGGAAACGCCCTGTTTACGCGGGGTTCAGCGGCGCCAGCGGGAAGCACCGGCGACATTCATTCCGCCGATGCCGCCGCGGCAAGGAAAATGGCGGCGGTTTCGCTATACTCCGCCCCATGCATAAATTGTTCTCTCGCTCTCTGCGCAGGCTGCCGTTGCTGGCGGCACTGCTGGTCTGCTTCCTGCTCGGCGCCTGCAGCAGCCTGTCCACGATACGGTACAAGCCACGCGGCCCGGAAAGCGGCAAAGGCAGCGAAGTTGTCCTATTCGCGCTTGGGCTTATCGACACCGGCTATCGCTTTGGCGGCAAGAACCCGGAAGCGGGACTCGATTGCAGCGGCATGGTCGCCTACATTTATGACCGCTCGCTCGGCCTCAAGGTCAGCGGCAGCGCCGCCGACATCGCCCGCCGCGGCCAGCCGATCGACCGCAGCCAGTTGCGCCCCGGCGATCTGGTCTTTTTCAACACGCGCAATGCGCCGTTCTCGCACGTGGGCGTTTATATCGGCAACAACCGCTTCGTGCACGCCCCTTCCACCAACGGACGGGTGCGCATCGACAGCATGAACAGCCGCTACTTCGCCCGGCGTTACGAAACGGCGCGCAGCTACTTCGACTAAAACGCTATCGCGGGAGAAGTGATACGGCAGATCTCCGGGCGATCTGCCCGTTTGGTGGATATGCTTAGCCTTCCGCGAGCAATTCGGGAAAACGCTTTAGATCGGCATTGCCGGTATTAACGACGATGCTAATGCGCTTGCCGCGCATTTTCCTTTCATCGTCCGGACGCTGGCGAGGGGAAGGCTGCCGGGCAGCGGCCGCCGCGTTATCGCCAAAAGCAGGTGCATCTGGCATGCGCAGAATCTTCGCTGATATTGAAATGAATCGATGATCCGCGCCGATGTTGCCAGCCGTGCGGGCGGCGCCAGAAGACGAAGCATCAAAAGACGGCGCGCTAAAAGACGAAGCGCCAAAAGATGGCGGGCGCATCATGCCGATTCAAAAATCAGCCTCACCTTCAATCCTTTCGGGAACTGCGTCGCGTCGCTTAGCTCGAGCCGCGCCCCAAGTCTCTGGGCGATCGCCTGGACGATGGATAGCCCGAGTCCTGAGCCTGTTTGCCCGCTGCCCAGCACGCGGTAGAAGGGGTCGAGCACGCGCTCGCGCTCGGCGGCGGGGATGCCGACGCCGTTGTCTTCCACCTCCAGGATGACTTGCCGCCCTGCCTGCCGGACGGATAAATCCACTCGCCCGCCATCGGGGGTATAGCGGATGGCGTTATCCGCCAGGTTGCGCACCAGGGTGAACAAATCCATTTCGTGCGCCAGCACCTTGGCGTCCGGGCCGTCGACCATGCCGATGTCCAGCGATTTGGCCTCGGCCAATGGCAGCAGATCTTCGAGCACGTGCCGGTACACGCCGCGAACGGAGACGGCCTGCGCCGGCGCCGGCATGGCGCTTTGCGCCCGCGCCAGACTGAGCAGTTGTTCGAGCAGTTTGCGGCCGCGCTCGATGCCTTGGCGCAGCGTTGCCAGGCGCTGTCGCGCTTCGTCGGACATTTCAGCGGCATTGAGGCGTTCCGCCTGGAGGGAAAGCGCCGTCAGCGGCGAGCGCAGCTCGTGGGCGGCATCGGCGACAAAGCGGCGTTGACTTTCCATCGCCTCGCCAACGCGCCCAAGCAGGCGATTGATCGCGTTGACAAAGGGCTGGATTTCCGACGACAGATTGACGGTCTGCAAGGGATGCAGTGCCTGCTCATTGCGCGCATCGACTTCCGCCGCCAGTTGGGCGACCGGGCGCAGCATCTTGCGCAGCAGGTAGGTGACGACCAGCAGCAGGGTGGGCGCCAGAATCAGCAGCGGCAGGACGGTCAGAAAGGCGCTGTCCTGCGCAATGTCATCGCGCACTTCGGTTTCCTGGGCGACGGCGATACGCTGCCCGTCACGCAGTGTCCGGATCAGGACGCGGTAGGTGTCGCCACGCAGCTTCAGGGTATGCTTGCCGTCTTTCAGGTGATCCGGAATCGGCAAGCTGCGTTTGGCCGCTTTGCCGCGCGGCGCAAGCAGCTGGATGACCAGATCCGAATCGTCGTCGTCGCGCTTGCCGTTCAGTTCCATCAGCGACAGCGCCGCCGCAGGCTGGTTCTGCACAAAGGCCGCAACCTGCGAGAGCAGGTCATCCTGCAATTCATGGGCTTCCTCAAACGCGCTGTAGAAGGAAAACGCCCCCGCCACCAGCGCCATCGAGATAATGGCCACCGACAAGGCCAGCGCCAGGCGAACATAAATGGAATGCTTCAGGCGTTCTTTGCAACCATCCATCCCGCACCCCGTACATTTTTGATGGCATCGCTGCCGAGTTTCTTGCGCAGGGCGTGAATCAGGAAATCGATGGCATTGCTTTCCACTTCCTCGCCCCAGCCATAGACGCGCTCCTCTAGATCGGCGCGCGAGAGGATCGCCCCCGGCCGCACCATCAGCGCCTGCAACAGCGCAAATTCGCGGCTCGACAGCGGCACGGCCTCACCCCCGCGAACCGTCGCTTCATGCGTTGCCGGGTCGAGCGTCAAACAGGCGCTGACCAGCACCGGCGCAGCGCGGCCGCCCTTGCGGCGCAGTACGGCGCGCATGCGCGCCAGCAATTCAGACATGGCAAAAGGTTTGAGCACGTAATCGTCAGCGCCGTCGTCCAATCCGCGGATACGGTCATCCAGCCCGTCGCGGGCCGTCATGATGAGCACCGGCATCGGGTCGTCCTTGCGCCGGATCGCGCGCAGCACTTCCAGGCCGTCCTTGCCGGGCAGCCCCAGATCGAGCAGCACCAGATCGTAGCGTTGCGCCGCCAGCGCGGACAGCGCCGCCACGCCATCCCGCACCCAGTCAGCCGCATAGGCCGCATCCTTCAGCGCAGACTGTACGGCGCTGCCAATCATGGCATCATCTTCAACCAGAAGCACACGCACGAAAAACTCCTCTATCACGAAAAAAGACAAGCCGCGGCAAGGCTGCCCGCGAAAGCGCATGATACGCAGACAAACTTAGCCGCGCATTAGGGCGCTTTATTCGCCCCCACCCGCCCTTAAAAAACAGGGCAAAAAAACATAAAACGCCCGGAACCCCTTTAAACATAAGGGCTTCACGGCATCAGAAAATATAAATTGGGAAATTGCGCCCGACCGCCGTGCATTTTGCATTCCTTTTAAAGAGAAGCCGCCCAAAGGGCGGAGGGGTTTTCGCTCTTTTCACTCGCCTTGCCCTCTCCCCTGCCCTCCCACAGGGAAAGGGGTTCGAATTTACAGGGTACCTCCGAGGCGGTGCCCTGAAGCCCTTGTATTTAGGGCATCTCCGGGCGCCCGGCCCGCCAGCCCTTTATTGATAAGGGTTTTAGAGACCCATACCCGGAACTCCTTTATCCATGCGGGTTTTTGAAAGTGCATGCCCGCAAGCGCCCT
>CALHZD010000031.1 GCA_938040985.1 uncultured Propionivibrio sp. | reverse complement strand
TTCGTTTTCGGCACAATCTGCCGGCGCAACCGCTCAATCGCCCTCTCGCCCGACACCCAGATGCCTTGGCCTCAATATGTTGTACGCGCTAGCGTACTGTATGGACTGCGGAGCCGCCCTCTTATCGGCACCTAAGGGAAGAATATTAATGCCGCTTGTAGATGTCAAGGTAAGGGAAATCGCATTTCCACCGCCTATTTTATTGAAGAATAATCAACGGTAAATTTCACCGCTCAGTTCACATCTGTGCCCGTGCAACAACGCTTTTTCGAGCCAATCGACACCATTGACGCGGCAACCACAGCACGCGTATGTGCATTCAGCGGAACGTGATTCATTTTTAGGGCGCCATACGGTTTCAAAATCACGGAAACAATGCCAAACCATATTCATTGAATACGGATTTGTCTTATAATGAGCGATCGTTATAATTTTTCGATTTTTTAGGCTGGAATAAAACCTTATGATCGTAATTCGTCTTGCTCGTGGCGGGGCTAAAAAGCGCCCTTTCTATAGTGTTGTCGTCGCTGATTCACGCGCACGTCGTGATGGTCGTTTTATTGAGCGCATTGGTTTCTATAACCCGGTTGCCGCAGAAAACGAGGAATCATTACGCATTTCGGCGGATCGTCTGAACCATTGGCGTCAGCACGGCGCTCAATTGTCAATGACCGTCACTCGTCTCGCCAAACAAGCCGGCGTGCAGATTGCCTAAGTCTAAGTATTTCTGAAGCAACAACAGTCCGTGTCTGTCGAGGTATCTGCGCCACGGATGGTCGTCCTTGGAAAAATCGTCGCGCCCTACGGGGTGCGCGGAGCCGTCAAGGTTTTTCCATTTGCCGACGATCCTTTAGCTTGGGGCAAATTACCACGGTGGTGGCTGAAGCATGAAAATAACGCCGCAGAATCTTGGCAACCGATAGAAGTGCGTCGTTGCAGGCGGCAAAAAGAGTTCCTGGTCGTAGAATTAGGTGCCTTGCGGGATCGTAATGCTGCTGAAGCCCTGCGTGGGATTCTGATTGGTGCGCCCCGTGAAGCCTTGCCACCAACTGGACAGGGAGAATATTACTGGGCTGACTTGATTGGCCTTGAGGTAGTCAATACACGGAATCAGGTATTAGGCCGTGTATTAGGTTTGATCGAAACGCCCGGAAACACCGTATTGCGTGTCGGCAAAAGTGAAGACGACGCAGAGCAAGAGCGTCTGTTACCGTTTGTCGAATCGGTTGTTTTGGATGTTGATTTATCGACGCAGCGACTTTGCGTCAATTGGGAAGTAGATTGGTAACACTGACTAACGCAGCAACTGTACCGGAAATGCTGGTTGCTGATGTAATCACGCTGTTTCCCGAGATGTTTGTTGCCGTGACGCAATCAGGCGTGACACGAAGAGCACTGGAGGAAAGACGCTGGGACATCTGTTTTTGGAATCCACGCGAATTTGTCAAGGATACGCATCGTACGATCGATGATCGGCCCTACGGCGGCGGGCCGGGTATGGTTATGATGGCAGCTCCTTTGGAATCGGCCATCACGGCAGCCAGGACGCGCCAGCAGGCAGCGGGCATTGGTATAAGCAGGGTTGTAGTACTCTCGCCGCAGGGCAAACCATTGACGCACCAGCGCGTCATGACCTTTGTCCAGAATACCAGCAAGGAAGGCCTGATTATTCTTTGCGGTCGTTACGAAGGCATTGACGAGCGTCTGATCGAACGTTGCGTAGACGAGGAAATTTCGATTGGGGATTTCGTGCTCTCGGGCGGAGAAATCCCGGCGATGGCACTGCTCGACGCCATTGTCAGGCAATTGCCGGGCGTATTGAACGATACGGCTTCGGCACAGGAAGATTCGTTTGTCGCGGGTTTGCTGGATTGCCCGCACTATACGCGGCCGGAAGAATACAATGGCCAGAGAGTGCCGGATGTATTGTTGTCCGGTCACCATGAGCAGATTCGCCGCTGGCGCCTGATGCAGGCGCTGGGACGAACGTGGCAGCGGCGCCCCGAGCTATTAGCGGAGCGCACGTTGTCGAAAGAGGAAACGCAACTCCTTGCGCAGTATAAGGAGCAATGCGGTCAGTCAACTAAAAAAGGAGCATGAAAATGAATCTGATAGCGCAACTGGAACAGGAAGAAATTGCCCGCCTGGGCAAAAAGATTCCCGAATTTGCACCGGGCGACACCGTCGTCGTTCAGGTCAAGGTTAAGGAAGGCAACCGCGAGCGTTTGCAGGCCTACGAAGGCGTCGTCATCGCCAAGCGCAACCGCGGTCTAAATTCCAGCTTCATTGTCCGCAAAATTTCATCTGGTGAAGGCGTCGAAAGAACGTTTCAGACCTACTCCCCGCTCGTAGCGGCAATTGAAGTCAAGCGGCACGGCGATGTGCGTCGGGCCAAACTGTATTATCTGCGCGAGCGTTCCGGCAAATCGGCGCGGATCAAGGAAAAGCTGGTCCGCAAGCAAAAGCCCACCCCTGCGCCATCGGCATAATAGACCTCAGCGTTATATCTACCGGCCCTGTGGGCCAACAAGCACAAAAGGCTGCGCGATCAACGCACAGCCTTTTTTATGGGCGCCGGAGTTCCTCAACGCACTGCTTGCATCAACACCAAGACGAGAAGCGGGATGGCTTTACCCAATGGCATGGGGGAGCTAGTAGGGACGCAGGTGATCTATGGAAGTTACGATGATGCATTCAAAGCATCTGCCCGCCGACCCTTGTATTTAAAGCATCTTCAAAGGAATGCTCTGAAGCCCTTATAAACAGGGCGTTTCAGAGGAGGCGCCCGGGACCCCTTATAAATAGGGCATCTCCGGGCACCCTGCCCGGAGCGCCTTTATCCACGCGGGTTTCCGGGGCGCCCTTTCCAATCAAAATGCTCGGTGATCGAAGATCAGCCTTGTTTTATTTATTGCGAAGCCCTTATTTTTCGCCTTGGCTGGCAAGTGCTTTCTTGATTTTCTGGTCGGTCTTGTACTGACCCAGCGCATAGACCGACCAAATCGCGGCCGGTATCCACCCGATAAGCGTCAGTTGCAACAGCAGACAAACGATGCCGGCAATCGGCCTACCGATGGTAAAGAATTGTAGCCAAGGCAGAAAAATAGCAAGAATCAAGCGCATACCGCACTCCTTCGTTTGTTGTAAATGACAACGCGATTATATGCGGCGCGTGGGCGTTAAAAAAATACGCGGCCGCGCTCGCACTGTATTCCCAGAGAGGCAGCCGCAAACCCGCGCTGGCCGGACTTCTTTAGAAGGGTGCTCTGGAGCCCTTATAAACAGGACGTTTCAGAGGGCGCGCCTGGAAGCCCTTGTATTTAGGGCATCTCCGGGCGCCCTGCCCGGAAATCCTTTATTCACGCGGGCTTCAGAGCACTCCTTCGGCAACGCTCAGTCCGCGCATGAACATAACGATCGGGCAATAGTGCCGGCGGTAAAAAATGAAAAAGCCGCGTGATGGCAGCTTGGTTTTCATTCACGGAGCACTTTGAATAATCCGTGCGATCAGGTTTTCTGGTGCCGCTGGGCGGGATCGAACTGCCGACCTTCGCATTACGAATGCGCTGCTCTACCAGCTGAGCTACAGCGGCAATTTGTCAGGCATGACAAACGTGAGCGGTCGATTATAGCAGCCCCGGCGCGCAATGCAAAGCCGCCCGCTGAAATCCGTTACGTTGTAAGTGCGCGCCCTATAAATCTTTGCGCTGCCGATAATCGTCCAGCAGCGCCCGCACATCGTGGCGCAGTAAAAACAGGGCGATCAGGTTGGGGATGACCATAAAACCATTAAACATGTCCGAAAGATTCCATACCAGATCAACCTTGCCCAGCGAACCCAGCACGACGGCTACCAAAACCAGCAGGCGGTAAACATTCAGAAACTTGTTTTGGAAAAGATAACGGATATTTGATTCGCCAAAGTAATACCAGCCGATGATCGTCGTGAAAGCAAAAAAAGTCAGGCAGACCGCCAGTAATTTCTGACCAAAACCGCCAAAAGCGATATTGAACGCTTCCTGCGTCACTGCCACGCCTTTCAGGCCGAGCAAATTGGCATCCGTCACCAGCACAATTAATGCCGTGGCCGTACAGACCAGCATGGTATCAACGAAGACGCCGACGAATGCCGCCATCCCCTGCTGCACGGGATGCTGCACATGCGCAGTCGCATGGGCGTGCGGCGTCGAACCCATCCCAGCCTCATTCGAGAACAGGCCGCGCGCCACACCGAAGCGTATGGCTTCACGCACCGAGATGCCCGCCAGACCGCCGCCCAGCGCCGCCGGATCAAAAGCCCCCACGACAATTTGCCGGATCATGGCAGGGATATGCTCACTGAACATGAATAGAATTACCAATGCGCAAACGATATAAACCACGGCCATCAAGGGCACCACCAGTTGCGCAAACTGGGCGATGCGATGAACCCCACCCCAAACGATCATGCCGACCAATGCGGCAATGACGATGCCTGTTGACAATGGCGGCAAATGAAAAGCCACTGCTATCGCCGATGTGATTGAATTGGATTGCGTCGCGTTGCCGATAAAGCCTAGCGCAACAATAATTGCCACGGAAAAAAAACCGGCCAGTACTTTGGCGGCTGAAACGCCGATCCTCGAACCCAGGCCATGCGTAATATAAAACGCCGGCCCGCCGATATATTTCCCATCGCTCAAAACACGATACTTTTGCGCCAGTACGGCCTCGGCAAAGATCGTCGCCATGCCAAAAAATGCAGACAGCCACATCCAGAAAATCGCCCCCGGCCCGCCTGCCATGATGGCCGTCGCTACGCCGGCCACATTACCCGTGCCAATCTGCGCCGAAACCGCCACGGCCAATGCCTGAAACTGGGACAACAACTGAGTATCCCGAACATCGGCGCCTTTTCTTTTATTTTTATTGAACAGCCCGCCAAAGACCGTGGAAAAAGCTTTGAAGAAGCGGGTAACCTGCGGCGCGCCGAGATAGATGGTAAAAAACAAGCCAATGCCTACCAAAGCATAAATCAGCAAATAATCCCAGAGTACGGTATTTACCGCGCCGACGACTTTTTCTAGTAATGCTTCCATGCTTACGACCCATCCTTAACGCAAAAAACAATCTGATAAACATCCGGAGAATCCGCTCAATGGATGCTTCCGGTAAAGCGGCAATCGGCGATCTGCTCAATGTCGGGGAAATCCCGGCTCTCGCACCGCCAACCGCGGATTAAATCGGCCGCACTGTCGGGGATCAACACCACCTCGCCGCGAGGCCGCGGAGCGAAGCGTAGCACAATGACGCCGCCCGCCTGAATATCTATCGACTCCAGCACATTGCTGGGTGTCCAACCGGCGTCGTAACCCAATGCATCCAGGCTACCTGGCATGACGCCGTTGGCGGCAAAATATTCAGTGATGCCCGCCCGTAAAACCGCGGCGCTGCTGATGCCTTGTCGCAGTCGTTCCTGATCGACGGCTTCGGCGACCGCCGCCAGCCGTTCTTCCCGCCGCTTTTGCTCCTGCTCTTCTGCGCGTCTGGCTGCGTATTCCGTGACGGCGTCCATCGCTTCTTCTTGCGCCTTCTGGCGTTTCTTTTCGATGCCTGCATTGATTTCCCGGATGATTTCCTGCCGCCGCTCCTGCTCGTGGCGTTCAAGAAAAAAGTCGTACAACGCGAGCGCAGCGCCCGTCGATACGAGCGATCCCAGTATGACAAGCAGAAGCGTTTTAAACGGAGACATGGTTTGAGTACGTAAGCGCACTAAGAAATCCGGGCGGAAAGGGTAAGAAGACGTAAGAGGACATAAGACGCGGGCGCATAATCAGCCGCCCGCGCGTCACGCCGTATTTTCCGTCATTGACGGCTGCATGCAAGATGCGGATACTTCATCCGGTTTTCATTTGTGATGTCCGGCAATTCGCGGCGCATCCGGCGCCTGGAAATATCTGTCCGGCCATCTGCCCAACCCAACTCATTCAACGACCTCCCGGAATCAGACCGTCATGCTAAACATTGCCCTCTTCGGCCCGCCCGGCGCGGGAAAAGGAACGCAATCGGAACACCTCGTCAAAGAGTACAACCTGCTTTACATCTCCACGGGCGACCTGTTAAGGCAAGAGATCGCCGACCAGACGCCACTCGGTATCCAGGCTCAGAGCATCATTGCCGCAGGCGGATTGGTTTCAGATGAAATCATCGTACAGATCATCGAAAAGACAATCATCGACCATCCAGGAGCCAACGGTTTCCTGTTCGACGGTTTTCCGCGCACCTATGTGCAGGCCTATATCCTCGAAGGGCTGATGCTCAAGCTAAATACCTCACTGAACTGCCTACTCAGCCTGAATCTGCCGGAGGAAGTCTGCGTCGAGCGGCTACTCAATCGCGGCAAAACATCGGGACGCAGTGACGACAACGAAACGGTGATCCGCAATCGCTTGCGTGAATATAACGAAAAGACGATCCCCGTCCTCAGCTTTTATCGTGAAAAAGGGATCTGCTACGACATCGACGGCACGCGCAGCATCGAGGAAGTTACACGCGAACTGGACGCCATTGCCGCCAACGAGCTGAAAAAGCAGCCTCTGAACATCGTCCTGTTCGGCTATCCCGGATCAGGGCGCGATTCGCAGGGCAAAGCGCTTGCCGAACGCTACGGACTCGAATTTATCTCGACCAACGAAATGCTCGAAAAAGAGATCCGGAACCACACGGAAATCGGCAAAACGGTCATTGATTTCTACAACAACGGCCAGCTGATTCCCGACGAGATCGTCGTACAGCTGATCGAACAACGGCTCAACGCCAACGCAAATGCCAAGGGCTTCATCTTCAAAGGGCTACCGCGCACGCTCGTTCAGTCCTATATTCTCGACGGCCTGCTAAAAAAACGCGGCCGGTCGATTTCCATTGCGCTGGAGCTGGAAGTGCCTTTGCTCGATTTGGTCAGCCGCCTGGATGAACGCGGCAGGAGCGGATATGGCATGTCCTACGATTCCAGCGTCGCCAAGATCATTGAGCGCCTCAAGGAACATGAATCGAAAACCCTGCCGGTTATCGCCAAATATGCCCAGCAGCATGGACTGGTGAAGATTGACGGCACCGGCACCTTTGACGAAATATTCTCCCGGCTTTGTGCCGAAGTCGAAAAAAGCATCAAAAATCCGCGCTGAAAATATATCCTGCCCCCTGCCGACGCGGCAGATAGGACAATCGGTGCGCTTTTACCAGCATTCTTCCGGCTTCCGGCAACGCACTCTACTCCAGGAATCCCATCATGAAAATCGAAACGCTGGCCGTTCATGGCGGCTACAGTCCCGATCCGGCCACCAAGTCCGTCGCTGTACCCATTTATCAGACGACGTCCTATGCCTTCGACAGCACACAGCACGCAGCCGATCTGTTCGACCTCAAGGTTCCCGGCAACATCTACACGCGGATGATGAATCCGACGCACGATGTACTGGAAAAACGCATCGCCGCGATGGAAGGCGGCATCGCCGGACTATGCTTTGCTTCCGGTATGGCCGCCGTCACTGCCGCCATCCAGACCCTGGCCGAGATGGGCGACAATATTGTCGCTTCAAGCACGCTTTACGGCGGCACCTACAATCTCTTCGCCCATACCCTGCCGCAGTACGGCATTGAGGTTCGCCTTGCCGACTACCGCGATCCAGACGCTTTCAGCAAGCTGATCGACGCCAGAACCCGGGCGATTTACTGTGAAACCATCGGCAATCCGCGCGGCAATATCACCGATATCGGTCTTCTGGCGGACACCGCCCACGCACACGGCATCCCGCTGATCGTCGATAACACCGTCGCCTCGCCCTATCTGTGCCGCCCCATTGAGCATGGCGCCGACATCGTCGTGCATGCGCTCACCAAATATTTGGGCGGCCATGGCAACAGTCTCGGCGGCATCATCATCGATAGCGGCAAGTTCCCGTGGACCGAGCACCGGCAGAAATTCCGGCGCCTGAACGAGCCGGATATTTCCTACCACGGCGTCACCTATACCGAAACGTTCGGATCTGCCGCCTACATTGCCCGCGCCCGCGTCGTCCCGCTACGCAATATGGGCGCATCCATCAGCCCGTTCAACGCTTTCCTCATCCTGCAAGGCGTCGAAACGCTCGCGCTGCGCATGGATCGTACCTGTGAAAACAGCCTTGCCATCGCCCAGTTTTTGCGCGGCCACCCGAAGGTTAACTGGGTCAACTATGCCGGTCTGCCGGACAACAGCGATTACCCGCTGGCAAAAAAATACATGGGCGGCCGCGCTTCGGGCATTCTCAACTTCGGCGTAAAAGGTACGCATTGTAGCGGCCGCGAAGCCGGAGGACGCTTTCAGGATGCGCTTAAGCTTATTACCCGGCTGGTCAATATCGGCGATTGCAAGACACTCGCCTGCCACTCGGCTTCGACGACACACCGTCAGCTCTCGCCTGAGGAACTGGCCAAAGCCGGCGTGACCGAAGACATGATTCGCCTTTCGGTCGGCATCGAACACATCGACGATTTAATTGCCGATCTCGACCAGGCACTAAACGCCGCCTGAGCTTATTGGTCTGCGGAGTGGATTTCAGAGGGTCCATCGGGCGAAGTATTCTGGTTTATGTTTTTTGATGCCCCAGGATCCTTGTGTTTAAAGGAGCTCCGGGCGATTTATGTTTTCTGCTCTAAAAACCGGACCAGATCCTGAACGCAAAAAAACCTCGCCCAATTACTTGGGCGAGGCGTTCCCTGAACCATCGACTTTTTGTTAGATCAATCCCGCACTTACTTGAGCTTCGTTTCCTTGTACATCACATGCTTGCGGGCTTTGGGATCATATTTCATGATCTCCATCTTGCCGGGCGTGTTTTTCTTGTTTTTGGTCGTAGTGTAAAAATGACCTGTACCGGCGCTGGATTCGAGCTTGATTTTTTCACGCATGGCTGAACTCCTTTTCAGATTTCGCCGCGGGCACGCAGATCGGCGAGTACGACATCGATACCGTTCTTATCAATCGTGCGCAGTCCGGCAGTGGAAACGCGCAGCCGCACCCAGCGGTTTTCGCTTTCCACCCAGAAACGGCGATATTGCAGATTCGGCAGAAAACGGCGCTTCGTTTTGTTGTTTGCATGGGAAACGTTATTCCCAACCATCGGGGCTTTGCCCGTCACTTGGCAGACTCGTGCCATGATGCTTGCTCCAGTTGATCTCGGGGAGAAAAGTGCGCATTCTAATGCAAACATTCCCGAAAATTCAAGCATTTTGTCCTTTTTTACGCGCTGTCGGCGTATTGATGCATCCTCCGCTGCGCCGCCCAGCATCCGCACAAAGATGCCCGCAAGCCCTGATGGATAGTGCATTGCAGAGGAGGTGCCCTGCAGCCCTTGTAAACAGGGCATCTCCGGGCAGGCGCCCTGAAACGCCCACGGCACGCGGGTTTCAGAAGGGATGCCTGGTGATCCTTTTCCACCTTTATCCGCCTCTATCCACCTTTATCCGCCTTGATCCACGCGGGTTTCGGAGCCTCCCTTTTGCCCTCTCCCACAAGAAGCGGGTTCAGTTTTACCGGGCGATACCTTTGCAAAACTCCCATTTTTCATAGTTACAGATTTTCCAACATACTGAAATATATAGAAACGAAAAACACGAATGGCATGAAAATACCCAGTTTTGCAAAGGTCTCAGGACATGTCAGAGGGAGCGCTCCGCAAGCTTTATATAGCGAATCAACTTAACTTTCGCGACGGCGTTGCTGCGCCTTGCCGTACTCCTTGTACTGCCTGCGGCTTGCCGCCTTGTATCGAAAGTTAATGTAATCCGCTATAGCGGCGCGACTTTGCAAAAAGATCAGGCAAGGTCAACACCGCAGTTTTGCAAAGAAAGCTGCTGTTTCAGCGGGCTAGAGCATACCCCGCTCGGCAAAGGACAGCGGCTCGCCCATGCCGGCAACAATGAAATGGTCGAGAATTTTGACATCGACCATCGCCAGCGCCTGCTTGAGTTCGTGCGTCAATGTGCGATCCGCCGCCGACGGTTCGGCGACGCCGGAGGGATGATTGTGCGCAAAAATGACGGCGGCGGCGTTGTGCGCCAGCGCATGTTTGATGACTTCACGCGGATAAACGCTGGTTTGCGTCAGACTGCCGGAAAATAAAATTTCAGCCGTAATCAGGCGATGCTGCGCGTCGAGCCACAGCGCAAAAAACACCTCGTGCCGCAGCCCGGCCAGGTGCAGGCGTAAAAAATCGCGCACGGCCGCCGGCGTCGTCAGACTGCTTGCCTGCTGAAGATCCTCCGCCAGCGCGCGGCGGGACATTTCCAGCACAGCCTGTAATTGCGCGTATTTGGCGGGCCCCATGCCGGGGATGGCCGAAAATTCGGCCTGGCTGGCCGAGAAGAGCCGATTGAGGCTGCCAAAACGGCCGATCAGATCCCGCGCCAGATCAACGGCGCTTTTGCCCTTAACGCCGACGCGCAGGAACAACGCCAGCAATTCGGCGTCGGAAAGCGCCGCCGCGCCTTGCAGCAGCAAGCGTTCGCGCGGGCGTTCATCTTCCGGCCAGTCGGTAATTGCCATCATCAAACTCGGTTAGAATGCGGCCGCAATAATGCCTAAATTTTCGACGGGACGGAAGGACAACGCACATGGAACGTGCAGAACTGACAGGCAAGCGCATCGCCTTGGGCATCACCGGCGGCATTGCCGCTTACAAGGCGGCGGAACTCGTCCGCCTTCTGGTTAAAGCGGGCGCCACCGTGCAGGTGGCGATGAGCGAAGCCGCGACGCATTTTGTCGCGCCGCTAACGTTTCAGGCGCTCTCCGGCCACCCGGTACTGGCCGACCAGCAAAGCAGCGCAAGCGGCAGCGGCATGGCGCACATTCAGTTTTCGCGCGAATCCGACTTACTGCTCGTCGCGCCCGCCACGGCCAATTATCTGGCCAAAGCCGCCCACGGCCTGGCTGACGATCTGCTGACGACCCTGACGCTGGCGCGCAACTGTCCGCTTCTCGTCGCTCCGGCGATGAACCGTGAAATGTGGGGAAAACCGGCCACGCAACGCAACATCGCCGCACTGCGCGAAGACGGCGTGACCATTCTCGGCCCCGCCGCTGGCGAACAGGCGTGCGGAGAAACCGGCGAAGGGCGCATGCTGGAACCCGCGGAAATTCTGGAGTCGGTCATCGCGCACTTCCAGCCCAAGCATCTTGCTGGCAAGCATGTGCTGCTGACGGCCGGCCCTACGTTTGAAGCCATCGACCCGGTGCGCGGCCTCACCAATCTATCCAGCGGCCGCATGGGCTTTGCCATCGCCCGCGCTGCGCGCGCTGCCGGCGCCGTCGTCACGCTCGTCTGCGGCCCGGTCGCCTTGCCCACGCCGGCCGGCATCACCCGCATCGATGTCATCAGCGCACGCGAAATGCACGCAAAAGTCATGGAATGCCTCCGTGCGCAGGGCGCGGACGTGTTCATCGGCGTCGCCGCCGTGGCCGACTACCGCCCTGCCGCCCCCGCCGAACACAAGATCAAAAAGGAAGACGGCGTGCCGATGCCGCTCGAACTCGTGCGTAATCCGGACATCCTCGCCGAAGTTGCGGCGCTGCCCGATCCGCCGCTGTGCGTCGGCTTTGCCGCCGAAAGCCGAAAGCTTGCCGAATACGCCGAACGCAAACGCCGCAGCAAAAACATCCCGCTCATCGTCGGCAACCTGATTCAGGAAGGCTTCGGCGGCGATAACAATGCCGTCACGCTGTTCGACGAAACCGGCGCCACGGCGCTGCCACCCGGCAGCAAGGCTGAACTGGCGCGCGCTCTGATCGAACATATCGCCGGATTGCTGGAAAAACCGGAAAAGCCGGAAAACAAACGGTCATGAAAAAAACAATGCACCACCGCATCGACCTGCGTATTCTCGACCCGCGCCTCAAAGCCTCCCCGCCCGGCTACGCCACCGCCGGCTCGGCCGGACTCGACCTGCGCGCCTGCATTGCCGAACCGCTCACCCTCGCGCCGGGAGATACTCAACTGATTCCCGCCGGCATCGCCGTTCATTTGGCCGACCCCAGGCTGGCCGCGCTGGTGCTGCCGCGCTCCGGACTCGGGCATAAACACGGCATCGTTCTCGGCAATCTCGTCGGGCTGATCGATTCGGACTATCAGGGGGAAATCATGATTTCGGTCTGGAACCGCGGTCAGGCGGCCTTCATCCTCAACCCGCTTGACCGGCTGGCGCAACTGGTCATCGTCCCCGTACTCCAGGTCGGCTTCAATATCGTCGAAGAATTTGAAGCCAGCGCCCGCGGCGCCGGCGGCTTTGGCAGTACGGGCAAGACTTAGCCACGCCGGAGCCACGCCGGGAATCCGAAAGACAACAATGCCCGCCTTCCAGCACACGCTCGAAATCACCACGCACGGACGCGGCACCCGTGAAATCACCCAGGCCGTCGCCGAAATCGTCGCCCGCGCCGGCATTGCCTGCGGGCTAGTCAATGTGTTTGTTCCGCATACGAGCTGCTCGGTCATGCTCACCGAAAACGCCGACCCTTCCGTACGCCACGACCTGGAAACGCTGGCGCAACGCTGGGCGCCCGACGGCGATCCGGCCTACCGCCACACCGACGAAGGCGATGACGACATGGCAGCGCACGGCCGCGCCCTGCTCGCCGGCAGCTCGCTCGTCATTCCCATCACCGACGGCAAGCTTGCGCTCGGCACCTGGCAAGGCGTCTATCTCTGGGAACACCGCACCCGCCCACACCGGCGGCGCATCATCGTGACGGTCTGCGGCTAGCCGAACGCGCAAACCGCCGCGTTCGACGACAACTTCACTCGGCCCATATAAGCCTATCTATCTAAAAGCTCCGACCCGTTTGAAAATCCCAGCCATGTCGGCCAACCATGCAGAACAATAGGCGGAGAACTATAAGAGTAACGGGGCAATCTGCCCATTAAACATTGGCGATCTGGAAAAACGCGATCTACGACGTGCGCCGCATACACTGATAGCGCCCCAACAATTAGCCAAAATTGAAATCGAATTACCTTAAAACAGGAATATGATGATTATCAGCGGATAACAGCACCTCACTGTTCTGGATACAATATTTAAACAATACTTATTTCATGGGGCATGTCTGAAAATTGCTTAACATATCTATCAGTACTGGAGCACTATCTCCGAGTATTGCATTCCCTTTGGGAGTAGCATATTCCAGATAAAGATTCTTATCCGTCGAAACAAGAAATCTTAACGTCGGGTCATAGCATTTTAATAGCGCATCGATTTTTTCTGGCTCTGCCAATAAACTCTTTGGAAGAGATTCAAGCTTTATATCTGAAATAATCTTATTGCGCGAAAGTCTGCTCAATGCCTCTTCTGTTTTTTCCTTTACATCTGAATTAGTTGCCACAATAATTCCCTGGCCGCCACTCACATAGATCCAGACCTTATTAAAAACAGAGCGCACAGATCCCAAAATATAAAGAAAATCTACAGGCCGCATATGGTGAAGTTGTACCCATTGCTGCAAAACGCCTTGAGGTCGCAAGCGGCGGTTGGCTAATTCATAAAATTCACGATTATATAAATTGGCTGCTCCCGCAAACCAAATAGAGGTAATTTCTAGGCTAATTAAGTCATATTGTTGAGATTGCGTCAAAAGATAATTTCTGCCGTCCGTATAAAACATGTTCACCGATGGATGCCTGGAAATATGTGCATTGATATTCTCAAAATATTTATCTGCCATTTCAACAATATCACTCGACAATTCAACGACATCCAGGCTATTAAACCCCTGTGCCTGCAAAACTCGCGCCGTCATGCCTGTTCCATACCCAATCACCAGAGCGCGGTCGCGTCGCGTGGTGTGCAGCAGAGGAATCAATGCAAAAGATTCCTGCGCCACCATCTCGCCACCTTCTGCATTATTTCCCTGAAACTTACCGTTGGTCAGCAGTGTCAGTAGTCCTTTGCCTGGAGCACGGGTCACGGTCGTTAATCCACCTTCTACGCTCTCGGCATGATCAATGACATCCCCCCATGCTTGAGGATAAAAGTACACATTGCCCCCTCGTGACAAGGCTGTGTAATTCCATTGCGAAGGGAAAAACACAAGTGCTACCGCCATTGCACCTACCGGAAGCCAATGGGAAAGCCGTTCCGTCACGGAACCCACCAATGTGCCGACCCATACCATCAACCCAGCCAGTAATACGGCAACCACAGCCAGACCCAGCAATACGTTGCGCGAGCCAAAAGACGGCAACAACCAGAACCCGGCGAGCAGCACTCCAGCAATATTTCCCAGCGTATTGACGGCGCTTGCCAAACCAATACCTCTCGCGACCGTGCCGTTAAAGCGGGCTACCGCCAACCAATCAGCAGCTACGCCCATCGCAGCCGGATAGCTCATTCCGATAAAAAACGCGGGAGGCATCATCGCCAAAGCGCATACAAGTGCACGCACCAGCTCCCGTGCGGAAAACGTCAGATGCAGCCCTTGTGACTGAATATAAGCGAAGCTGCCCATATAATCGGCCAAACCATCCCAGACAAACGCTGTCAGCAAAATGCTCAGTGCAATGCCACACTGAGCCAGCGTGATCAAGCGCGTCCGCTCTATCTGCAGCATGAGGCGTTCGCCGACACCCGAACCCAGACCAAGCCCAGCCAGAAAAGTAGCCAGCATCAAGCCAAAAGCATAGACGCTGTTACCTGCTACCACAGCCAGTAGGTGCATAAAAACAACCTCCAAGGCTAAAGTCACCACCCCGCCGACAGCCAGTACTGCCAAAGCGCCTACCCCTTGGCAAATCGTGACGGATATATGGGGTATTTGTTTTATCTCGGTAGTGTTAGCGGTGTTGGCTACGTTTTCTGAATCGGTAGCGGAAGTACTAAATTGCGCCAACCCGTCCTTGATTTTCTCGATGACATACAATGCCACCATCAAGCTCATGACGGCGGCCAGCAACGTTCCGCCGTTACGACCCACAGCCGGAAGCAATGCATAACCGGCGACCAGCGAACCGACCGCAGCGCCCAAAACATTTGCGCCATAAAGCGGCGCAATTGCCCGGGCCGTAGGGATACCCAGCATACGCAAGCACTGAAAAACGAGCGGCAATGTCGCCCCCATCAATACGGTGGGCAAACCGAGCACGGCCGCGCCTAACCCCATACGCAATACAGTCAGCCACGCCGCATCGGGCGGACTATCCGTCGCAACCGCAACATAAAGTGTTTGAATACCGGAGAACAAAAAAGGAGTAATGACGGCATATAAACCAACTGCCGCCTCGAACATGGCATACAGTAGTAAAGGCTGCCGGCTGCGTTCGGCCAGAATACCGCCCAGCCACGCACCCAATGCCATACCGCCCATATATGTCATCAGCACCGTATTGGCTGCTAATGCCGTGCCCCCAAAAGTTACACCAAGCGCCTTGGCATACACCACCTCATAGACCAGCCCCGCAAACCCAGAAAAAAAGAAAATACCAACCAGCCAACGGTTTCCCCGTAACTCATTGGGTAAAAAGTAAGGGATTTTCCATTCCGACTCCGGGACAGACTGCGCAGAATCCTGCAACGCATTGAACGATACACAACGTAAATAGCGCCCAAGCAGCCAGCACGCCACAACAATACTCCACACAGAGAACGCCCGGACAAACCCCAGATTTCCCGCAAGCCATTCTGGCGCAAGGCGTAACATCAGCATCCATGTCACGAATGTAGCGGCCGCAACCCACTGCACTTGCCTACCGCGATCATCATTTCTCCAATTAGGCGGACTGATCAGCCACACGCCTAGGGCTGCAGAAAAGGGTAAAGCCACCACCAAATCGATCACATAGTGCTCACCCAGCGCCAGAGTCGCCCAAGCAGTACCCAGTATAAATAAACCAGACACTGCAAATAAACGTTTACGCCGCAATGCTGCAATCAACATCAAAAACCAAACAGCCGTTGATAAATGAAGCGAAGGCATGGCATTGCGGGGTGCAAAACTAGGAGAGACCAATTGCACCTTGATATCCTGCGGCCCAAGCCCAAAGGGATAATTTTCAACACCATACAACGGCCCACAAGCCGGTAGCCATACATAACAGATAACAGCAATAATATAGGGAATCAACAAAGCACGCCATCCGTGCAAAATCCTGATTTTCTTGTCCCGCATCAATAACGCCATCAGAGGAAACAATAACAAACCAAGTAAATCATAAATAAAATAGGTGGCCTGATATAACCAAGAAGATCCTCTTGCTATTTGTGCAGCTGATTGCGCCACACCTAAAAATGCCGCGTCAACCTTATATAAATGCACATCATAAGTTAATGGCAAAAGTACGGGTGTAATATGTAAAGTACATCGTGGTACTACAATCAGGCCAAGCACCATTAAAGAAATACAAAAAAACCTGGGAACCCACATAGGCAAAGGCTGGTTTTTATCCGCACATGAACGTAACCAAAAAAGTAAAGCATGAAGTAGCGTATAATATGAAGCAGGCAGAAGTAATGACCTGAGCAATGGCATCGCCGACCAATCATCTGGCGGGTTCAAAAAATTCAAATATATCGCCAGGACAAGCCCTGCCCCACCCAGAAAAAACCACTCCCGTTTTGAAAAAGGGTTCCAGCCAGCCAAAATAATAAACAAAGTAGCATTGGCAAATACTCCGCTTGCATTAATCAGCAAATTTGACCAGCTATTATGAGTGCCAAAAATAAGCTCTGTAAAGAACTGACCAAAAATAAAAAAATGCACTGCATCCATGACTAGAGCAAAAAAGACAAATACGAGGCTCCAAAATTTCATATCAGGGTAATAATTAGTATTTTTCATGATTCCCGAAATCCCAATAATAAATTTATCTTATTCCAATGATTGGATAGATATATTAATCAGCCGTAAATAAACACAAATAGCCAGTTTATTAATAATAATTTATGGCTTTCCCTCAGTAGAATTACTAGTTTGCATCAGATTTTTAACACAAATATGACGCCAGCGCTGCAAAACATTTTCTGGAATATTAAAAATAATATTCTCCATCTCATCCGGATCATTATTTAAATTAAACACATATTCTTTCTTATTTTTTATATCTATCCAGTATTTATATCCTTCATAGGGCTGGAGCAAATATAATAAACCAGATACGTTTTTTTGCTGGAATGTAAAAAAATCCCTTTCATCTTTTTTCTGTAAAGGAACACCTTGCCATGTCGCAATTGGCGGGACTTCTAATTCCGTAAGAATAGTCGGCGCAAGATCTATCTGCGAAACCCATTTTCTCTCAGGAATCTTATGGGTCTGATAACCGTAACGCAGAAATATCGCCGGCACATCCAGCACGGGTGCAAATACCCCAATTGTATGGGACAGCAAATGATGCTCACCCAGCATTTCACCATGATCAGCGGTCACCAGCACCAATGTATTCTTCAAATATCCTTTGTGCTCAAGCATATTCAGCAGCCGATCAATAACAATATCCGCCTGTCTGACGCCATTATCGTAGTAATTGATGGCTTTTTTCCGCTGATTATCTGGCAGCTCTGACTCCTTATTCAGCCATCGCGCATAGTTCTCAAAAGGCTGGTACCAGTTTGAATCGGGCCAGCGAATGCCGAGCGGGTGATTCGACTGCAAATGAAACTGGATAAAAACCGGTGCCTTTCCATCAAAATTCGGCAGCGAATCCACAACATCCATAAGCATCAAATCATCATTGATGAATCGCTGGTTTTGTGTACTTGAATCGAAGAAAATATCAGCCGGCCGATAAAAACTTGCCAGATTGTAATAATGGGTATGATCGCCTGCCAGCAGGATATAGGACTTATAACCATGCGCCTGCAATGCTTCGGACAAACCGATTGCCTTGTCATGCATTTGCTCGGGCGGTTTGGAGTAAAGCAACCCGGGCATGGCGCACATGGTTTCCGCACATACGGCAACAGCATACATCGGCGCAGCCGCAGCATTTTGATTAAAGCGCTTTGCCAGCAATGGCGTCGTATCGCGCGCATAGCCGAACAGGCTTGTATGGTCGAAGCGTAAGGCGTCACTGACAATCAGCACAATATTCCGCTTGGCGTCCGGCACATGCCTCCCGGCCCTGGCAAAATCCTGCCGAACACTGTTTTCCGCCGCCTCTAGCACTGCATCATGGCGAAATGTCTTGTTATCACGGACATCCGGCGGTTTAGGGAAAAACGTCAGGCTGACAGGCTCCCGATAAAACGCAGGCGGATTATCTAGAAAATCAAAAGTACATACGCCGAGTATGGACAAAAAGCCGATACTGACAATAGCGAATAACCCTTTTCCGCATTGCCTGGACAGCGGAACCAACCAGTTCCCTGATCCCGTAACCAACCACCAGACAAGCAGCAACAGGACAATGAGTGCAAATCCTCCCGTCAGGCCCCAAGGCAGCGCAATGCCCGCGTACTCCAGCGTCGCGCCGGGATTTGTTAGATACGGACGCAACAGCGGCCAGGTAATGATTTTCCCAAAACCCGCAAGTCCAACAACCGCAATCAGATAATACGACCAAAGTATCAGTGAAGCCAGCGCACACAGCAAGGCAGAACAAAACGCGGCGCCACGAGGAAAAAGACGCCAGAGCAACCATCTGGCAAGCAGCACATACCCCCAAAAAACCGCTCCCACTGCGACATGGCTGACATAAGTTTCTGTAGTAACGCCTGTTCCCGTACGGCTGTAATAAAACAGAAAGGCCGCGATAGGCGCGGCCAGCAACATAAATTCCATCAGTAGGGAAAAGAGCAGGCGGCTGTTCAAACGGTCATGCATGATATCGGCGGGTAGTTTTCAAGACGGGTCAATAGGAATATAGGCCACCGGCAACGCGCTGCGCTTATCCAGCAACGCCGTCCAGGTCAGATATTCACGCCCGACCACGGGCAAACAGACGACATCCTGAATGCCGATGCCCACCCGCGCCAGTGCGCGGCGCATTAACTCCGCCGACTGGGGATGCCTTTCAGCTACCGTCTCTGGCGTCACTGCCTGCTGCAACACTTGCACACGCGCCGACGCATAAGGCACCCATAAAGCTGCGCGATATGCCTCGAACACCCCACTATTCAACGTAGCAACCAATAAATCACTGCGTTGCTTAGAATCTTCCGGGAGCCGAAGCGCCACCAGCTCTGGGCCGACAAGCGGCAAAGGGACAGGCGGCGCCCCCTCGGGCTGAAGGACATCGCTCGCATGCACCACGCGCAACAAACGTCCATCGAACACTAGGTGCACGGGGCGCGCCTCAAAAACGACCCACAGGCCATACCCCAGCGCAGTCGCCTGCAAAACGGCAATCACCCCCAAATCCACAGCCAGTGCGCGCCACGTT
The DNA here is from genome assembly GCA_938040985.1 of uncultured Propionivibrio sp. Lineage (GTDB taxonomy): Bacteria > Pseudomonadota > Gammaproteobacteria > Burkholderiales > Rhodocyclaceae > Propionivibrio. The sequence continues at coordinate 18,053 of CALHZD010000031.1, read as the reverse complement.
TTTTGCGGGTTGAACACCAGAAAAGTCAGCATCGGCCCGGCAACCACATCGATACCGACAATCATCTGAAAAAGCTGCGTACCGCCAGACAGCACCCGATAAGGCTCCGGATACCACAGCACAAACACCAGCAGCGCGACACAGGCCGCTACCAGCACACTACACAGAATGTGCAACCCCGCAGCCTTGAGTTTTGGGCGAAACAATTGAACGAAAAACATAGGGGCGTTAGTTTACAACAGCCTCTATCCAGCCCGGCTATATTTCTTCCAACCTCATATCCTAACGGCACGAACTAGGCACATAGCGCCCATCCGCATCGGAAGAACACACCCATTCAATAGCGCCGACCGAATTACCTGCGCTTGGAAAAGTCGGCTGCAAAGTAATGCTCTTTCCCTGAATGCCATGGGCCACCCCGGTGCTCGCCAGCGTTGCCTTGATTGCGCCACCGTTCCCCACCCGGGTTTCCACCACATACTTACCCTTGATTTCCTCCGGCGCGGCCATACCGGCATCCGCGTTACTACTGGGTACGCTGCCGCTGTTCCACCACTTTTCCGCCACAGTTGCTTTTTGCCCGCCAGCCAGGATCACCGCTTCGGACATCTGCGCCCGCGCCGTGTAATCCTGATATGCCGGCAGCGCCACTGCAGCCAGGATACCAATGATCGCCACGACAATCATCAGCTCAATCAGCGTAAAGCCCCTCTCAGCAAAAAACGTAGATTTAGCCATGTTTTTTCCTTCAACAAAAAGGGCGCCGAAGCGCCCTGACAAACCGGCATCAAAATCCCCGATGCCCGTTCAGACTGACCTATTATTTCCGGCAGGAAGCAGGAAGAAATTTATTTTCAGCAGTAGAAGTGCAAGTCCATTCAAACGAACCTGCCGTAGAACCGGCCGTTCCCGTAAGCGAAAGCGTTTTACCCTTGATACCTACATTGACGCCAGTGCTTTGCATTGCGGCTGTAACTACATTGGATGCAATCGTTACGCTCGCCACATACTTGCCCTTAATATCCGATGCTGCCGCCGCGCCAGCTACGGAATTATTTGTCGGCCAAGCACCCTTATCCGTATAGTATTCAGACATGGTGGCCTTTTGACCGCTGGCCAGAGTGAAAGCTTCTGTCATTTGGGCACGCGCCGTGTAGTCTTGATATGCCGGCAGGGCAACGGCGGCCAGAATACCGATGATCGCAACAACGATCATGAGTTCGATCAGGGTAAAGCCTTGTTGAATCTTTTTCATTGCAAGTCTCCTTGTTGGTTGGTTAAGTGCTACAACGGAAGTCCCGTTGCCTAAGTACAATCACAAACCGTGCCAGCTCGCATTTTTGCACGTTTTGTGTGATTTATTGCTCAAAAATCTTATTTTTTGGGCGTGGCCGGCTTTTTTGGGCGGCAAATCGTTGACCATTTCGAGCAGCCAAGTGACGAAAATCGTCACTTATCGCCCCTAACCGCTTTTTGGCCGCCAGATTTTCCGCGCCCGCCGCAAATCAATACGCCATGATGGCGCCGCAGCGGTCGGTTTCCCGCCTTCTCCGCCTTTCCGCACTCCCACATTCCTGCATTTTTATACACCCGTGCCGAAACAAGACAGGCTGGGGCTTAATATCGTTGAATAGATACAAAAAAGCCTAACAAGGCGCGCCACCGCAAACAGGACAGGGCATACGGCAAGGCGACGCAACGCCGTGACGGTTTTTTTAGAGGTTTGGCTATAAGGCACAAATTGAGGGAATGAGGCACCACGGTTAGTCCGATGAATGAAGGCGAAGACGCCCATGCCAAGAAAAGACAGGCAGCGGCTGACGGCTCATCATCCAGTAACACACACGCTGACAGCAAACACGCCGACCTTAGCACCGGCGGCTTCTGCCGGGCATTCGATTGATTTCGGTTTACCCAAGATTGATCCAGCGATCGCTCAACGCCCCTGATGCGCGTTAAACCTTGAACACATCGGCAGGCCATTCCGGCGCTTTGTTGCCCATTCGTCAGATCTTCGCTGGCTCATACAGGCTTTCCAATACGGTGTGCATTGCCCTGCATTGGCTTTCCGTTGCCCCCTTCACTAACCATTTACCGGCAGTTCGCCCGCTTTCGCAGACCGTTTCTGCGGGCTATAACCGCCTGCCGTTATAATGCGCTTCGTGTTTTTCCGCTGTTTTCCGGCCGTTGGCTGATTTCTGTTTCTCTGTTGACGTTAGTTTTCCGTCAATGTGTTTACCCGCCAATTTTCTACCCGTTCCGTTTCACCAACATCATGAGCTGCCTGGATTCCGCCCTGAATATCGAAGACCTGCGCCGCCTGGCGCATCGCCGCGTGCCCGCTTTTGCCATGGCTTATGTCGAAGCCGGCGCCGAAGACCACGTAACCCTGCAAAATAACCGCGACGTTTTCCGGCGCTGGCAGTTCGTCCCCGATGCACTGATCGACGCGGAACATCGCTCGCTGGGCGTCGATATTCTGGACGCGCCGGCCGAGCGTCCGTTCATCGTCGCGCCGACCGGCTTCAACGGCATGCTTTATCACCGGGCGGACGTGCTACTCGCCCAGGCCGCCGCCCAAGCCGGCATCCCTTTTACGCTGAGCACCATGTCCAACACGGCGATGGAAGAGGTCGCCCAGTCTGCGCCCGGCCTGCGCTTCTGGTATCAGCTTTATATGTTCAAGGATACCGGCATCAACCGCGACCTGGTGCGCCGCGCCGACGCTGCGTGCAGCGAGGCGCTGGTCTTCACCGTCGACTGCCAGCATTTCGGCAACCGCGAAAACGAGCGTCGCTACTTTCGCGGGCCGATGCAGTTGAGCCTGAAATCGATGCTGAATGCCGCCTGCCACCCCGCCTGGGCGGCCAATATCGTCGGCGGATCGCGCGGCGTGCCTGGCTTCGGCAATCTCGCCGGCTATTTTTCGGCGGAAGACCGCGCCGGGCGCGGCTCGCGCTTTATCGCCGAAAAGCTGCATCTGGGCCTGCGCTGGGCCGACCTTGAATGGCTGCGCGAGACCTGGCCGCGCAAGCTGGTCGTCAAAGGGATCCTCACCGCTGCCGATGCGCGCCGCGCCATCCGCCTCGGCGCCGACGCGGTTGTGCTGACCAATCACGGCGGCCGCCAACTCGACGGCTGCGTTTCGCCGATGGACGTGCTGGAAGAGATCCGCGCCGCCTGCGGCAACGAGACGGAAATCTTTATCGACAGCGGCTTCCGGCGCGGCACGGACATTGCTAAGGCGCTGGCGCTCGGCGCGCAGGCCGTCATGCTCGGGCGGCCGCTGCTCTACGGGGCCGGGGCCGCCGGCCGCGCCGGCATCGACAAGGCGCTAGACATTCTCACCAGCGAGTTGAGCCGCACCCTCGCCCAGCTTGGCGTTGCGAACGTCGCCGGGCTGGAGAGACGGCATGTGCAGCGGCAACCGTTTTTGCGGGACGACGAAGCTTCCAGCAAAACCGGGCAACAAGGCTGAACGCTCTCCTCGCTCGCTACGCTGCACCGCGCAGAAAACGGCATTCCGGCGAGCGCCTTTATTCAGGTCAGGCGCTTGCTGAAGCGCCGTTTCTGATCCGGCCGATGACTTTGCCGGCGCCGCAATGGCTTTGGCCCTGCCATAAACGCTTTCTTTAGCCCCACCTTCCCTTGCCTGTTGCCCGACAAAACCCGGCCAAGTGTTTCGACGAATCCTCCGCCTTCAGCCGGCTGCCCCCGTGACGTCGGATGGCATGGGTACGAATATGGGCGCAGACGATGCGCCGACGCCTTGTCTGATCCGACGCACGGCAACCATCCGCGCATCCACCCGGGCATTCAGGATTTAGGCAAAACCCGGTCAGGCGGGGATCCAGCGCCCTCAGGCATTCACCGATCCGTCCGGCCTTGCGGCGCCGTGCAATATCCAGAAAACGCTTAGATCAATTGTCCTCATGCTCTCAGGCATTTATCGGCCTGCCGGCGGACAGGTGTGGAGAGGCAGCGGATACGTGAAAAACGCCTGACAGCGACGCCCGCCGTCCGCTCAGATCCCCGAGCCGCCCTCTTCCAGCGTCCATGCTCCCGCCCGGAAGACACGGACTGCGCGCGGCCGCAGCCAGACGCGCTGCCCGACTGACAAAGCCAATGCAGCGGCGCGTTCGCGCGTCAGGTCGACTTCGATGGGGGCGGCGGCCGGATCAGCCGAATCGGCCATATCCGTACCCGAACCGACCCCCTGAGTTCCTTTATCCACGTGGGTTTCCAGGGGGCTGCCCTGCGTTCCTTTATCCATGCGGGTTCCCAGGGGGGTGCCCTGAGTCCCTTTATCCACGCGGGCTGCGGGACGCGCCAGTTCGATGCGCACCAGCGGGCCAATGGCGTGAATTTGCTGCACGATGGCGGCAAAGGCGTCGGCCGCCGGCGCGGTTTCGACTTCAATCTCGTGCGGACGGACAAACGCCAGGGATTCGGCGGATTCAGCGCCCGCCGGCGCTGAAGCGGTCGTCTCCGTCTCCGGGCCGACATCGGCCAGCGCACCGCGTCGACGGCTGCGAAAGACATTGACGCTGCCGAGAAACTGGAAGACGAACGGCGTGGCGGGCTGCGAATACACTTCGTCCGGCGTGCCGATCTGCTCGATCCGGCCCTGGTTCATGACCACCACGCGGTCGGCCACTTCCAGCGCTTCTTCCTGATCGTGCGTGACAAACACGCTGGAAATCTGCATTTCGTCGTGCAGGCGGCGCAGCCAGCGCCGCAGTTCGCGGCGGTGTCGAGCGCGCCGAACGGCTCGTCGAGCAGCAGCACCTTCGGCTCGACGGCCAGCGCCCGCGCCAGGGCGACGCGCTGACGCTGGCCGCCGGAGAGCTGCGAAGGGTAGCGATCGGCCATCCGCTCAAGCTGAACCAGCCGGAGCAGCTCGTCAACGCGGCGGCGGATCTGCGCTTCCGGCGGGCGTATCCGGCGCGGTTTGACGCGCAGGCCGAAAGCGACGTTTTCAAAAACGCTCATGTGGCGGAACAGCGCATAGTGCTGGAAGACGAAGCCGACGCCGCGTTCGCGCGCATGCAGGTGCGTGGTTTCTTCGCCGGCGAACAGCACCTGGCCGGCATCGGCGCTTTCCATGCCGGCGATAATGCGCAGCAGCGTCGTTTTGCCACAGCCGGAAGGGCCGAGCAAGGCGACGAGTTCTCCGCTCGGGATTTTCAGGCTGACGTCGGCGAGCGCGGCAAAGTTGCCGAAATACTTGCTGAGATGACGGATTTCGATGCCCATTTGTTCAGTCGTTCTCCAGATCGGTTTCCGGCGCGGCCGCGGGCGCTGCGGCCGTTATCGCCGCCTCGCGCCGCATCCGCCATTCGACCAGGGTTTTGGCGGCCAGCGTCACCAGCGCCAGCAGCGCCAGGATGGAGGCGGCGGCGAATGCGCCGACGGCGTTGTATTCGTTGTAAAGAATTTCGACATGCAGCGGCAGCGTGTTGGTTTCGCCGCGGATGTGGCCGGAAACGACCGACACCGCGCCGAATTCGCCCATGGCGCGCGCATTGGCCAGAATGACGCCGTAGAGCAGCCCCCATTTGATGTTGGGCAGCGTCACGCGCCGGAACATCTGCCAGCCGGTCGCGCCAAGCGAAATCGCCGCTTCTTCCTCGTCCCTGCCCTGCGCCTGCATCAGCGGGATCAGCTCGCGCGCAACGAAGGGAAAGGTGATAAACAGGGTGACAAGAATCATCCCCGGCAGGGCAAAAACGATCTTGATATTGTGTGCGGCCAGCCAGTCGCCGAGCAGCCCCTGCGTGCCGAAAAGCATTAGAAAAACCAGGCCGACGACGACCGGCGAGACGGCAAAAGGCAGATCGATCAGCGTGATCAGCAGGCTTTTGCCGCGAAACTCAAATTTGGCGATCGCCCACGCCGCCGCAATGCCGACGATGATGTTGAACGGCAGCACGGCCACGGCGATGGTTACCGTCAGGCTGATGGCGCTCAGGGTTTCCGGATCGGCCAGCGCCGCCGTATAGGCGCTCCAGCCGGCGCTGAAAGCCTCGTAAAACACGGCCGCGAGCGGCAGCAGCAGAAAAAAGAAGAGAAAACCGAGGCCGACGGCCGTCAGGGCCAGACGCAGCCAGCGCGGCTCGGCGTTGGCGCGGCGCACAGAAACAGCGCGCTTCCCGGCGCTCATTGCGCCCCCTTTCCGGCCTTTCCGGCTTTTCCAGTTTTTCCCGCGGCATTCTTTTCGTCCGCCTTTCCGACACTTTTCCTGGTCATCTTCCTGGTCATTTTTCCGTCGCTCATTCTCCGCGCCCTCCGGGATTCTTGTCGAAACGGCTCGCGCCGGAATTTTGCCCGTCGCCGCGCGCATTCCCCGTATCGGCCGCCGCTGAAAGCGCGCTGCGCCCGCCGTGGCGGCTTGCCGCCCACCATTGCAGCGCGTTGATGCCCAGCAGCAGCACAAAGGAAATGACCAGCATGACCAGCGCCAGCGCCGTCGCTCCGACGATGTCGTACTGCTCAAGCTTGGAAATGATGAGCAAGGGCGTGATTTCGGACAGCAGCGGCATGTTACCGGCAATAAAGATGACCGAGCCGTATTCGCCGATGGCGCGCGAAAAGGCCAGCGCAAAGCCGGTGAGCAGCGCCGGAAACAGGCCGGGCAGCAGCACGCGCAGGAACGTCTGCCCGCGCGAAGCGCCGAGCGAGGCGGCGGCTTCCTCGACCTCCGGCTCAATGTCTTCGATAACCGGTTGCAATGTGCGCACGACGAACGGCAGGCCGATGAAGGTCAGCGCCACGACAATGCCGAGCGGCGTAAACGCCACTTTCAGGCCGAGCGGTTCGAGATGGCGGCCGATCCAGCCGTTACCGGCATACAGCGTCGCCAGCGTAATGCCGGCCACGGCCGTCGGCAGGGCGAACGGCAGATCAACCAGCGCATCGACGAGGCGCTTGCCGGGAAAGGGATAGCGTACCAGCACCCAGGCGACGACCAGGCCGAAAAGCGCGTTAATGCCGGCCGCCAGCAGCGATGCGCCGAAGGTGACGCGGTAGGAGGCCAGCGCCCGTTCGCTGCTGGCGATCTCCCACAACTGGCCGAAGCTTAAGGAGGCCGCCTTGAACGCCAGCCCCGACAGCGGCAGGAGAATGAGCAGCGACAAATAGGTCAGTGTCAGGCCGAGCGAAAAGCCAAAGCCCGGCAAGACCCGCATCCGTCCGCGTGCGCGCATGTTCATTTGCTCTGGTAGATACGGTCGAACGAGCCGCCGTCACGGAAATGCGCTGAACTCGCCTTTTCCCAGCCGCCGAAGACTTCATCGACGGTGAACGTTTTGATCGCCGGGAACTGCGCCGCATATTTTTTCAGCAGCTCCGGGTTGCGCGGGCGCAGGTAGTTGCTCGCCGCATTTTCCTGCCCCATCGGCGACCAGAGCGCTTCCAGATACGCCTGCGCCAGCTTGCGCGAACCCTTCTTCTCGACGACCGGCTCGACGATGGCCACCGGGAATTCGGCGAGAATCGACAGCGAGGGATAGACCACGTCGAATTCTCCCTTGCCAAATTCTTTGGCGATCAGCGCCGCTTCGCTTTCAAAGGAAACCAGCGCGTCACCGATTTTGCGCTGTATAAAGGTCGTCGTCGCATCGCGCCCGCCGGCGGCAAACAGAGGCGCATTCTTGAGCAGCTTGCCGACGAATTCCTGCGCCGTAGCTTCGCTGCCGCCCGGCTGTTTGAGCGCATAGCCCCAGGCGGCCAGGTAGGTGTAGCGCCCGTTACCCGTGTTTTTGGGGTGCGGCAGGATGACCTGCACGCCCGGCGCCGTCAGGTCGGCCCAGTCTTTCAGGCCTTTCGGATTGCCCTTGCGCACGATGAAAACCATTGTCGAGGTGTAGGGCGAAGCGTTGTTCGGAAACTTGCGGGCGTAATCTTTGGCCACCAGCCCTTTTTCCGCCAGAAAATTGATGTCCGTCGCCTGGTTCATCGTCACCACATCGGCTTCCAGCCCGTCGGCCACGGCGCGCACCTGTTTGCTCGACCCGCCGTGCGACTGGCGGATATCGACCGTTTCGCCGGTTTTGGCCTTCCATTCTTCCTTAAAGCGCGGGTTGAAGTCCTTGTAAAAATCGCGGGCCACGTCGTAGGAGACATTGAGCAGATTGGCGTTCGCCAGCGCGGGCAACGCGCAGACCAGCCCGGCCGCCAGAACAAGGCTCCGCAATGGCAGGAGAGGATGCTGAAAGTAGCGTTTCATAGGGCCTTCTTTCCGATTCGTTTAATGAAAGTTCGCCACTATAAAAGCCCTCCATAGAACCACAAAGCTCAGTTTCTTATTTATATATTTCCGTATTGAATAACCCCGTCTCCCCCACCGCCGACCTAAAGCTCCCCGGAAACCCGCGCGGATAGGGCATCTCCGGGCACCCTTCCCGGAAACCCGCGTGGATAAAGGGCTTCCGGGCATCCCCCTTGGAGATGCCCTGTTTACAAGGGCTTGCGGGTACCCCCTCGGAGATGGCCTGTTTACGAGGGCTTGCGGGCGCCCTTTTTAGAAATGCGCTGAATATCCCGAACTGCATCGGGCAGTGAGCGCCGGACGACGTGTGCGCCCAGCGTAGCTATTCATCGCATCCGCCCGGTCCGGCCGCGCAGTTTCCGTCGATTGCCGTCGATTGCCGTCGATTACCATTATTTACCGTTGCGTGCCCTAAAATATCCGCGCCTGAAGCCAAACCGTCCGGCACATCCGAAGCACTCAACGCCGCCAGCATCGTCAACGAATCGCCATGACTTCCGCCACCCCGCCCGCGCCCGCCGGTCAGCCGCCCGCCCATAAGGATACCGGCGCGCAGGCATCCGCCCTGATAGACCAACTGGGCGTACCTGCCGCTTTCCACGGCCGCCGTTACCACGCTTATAACGACTGGGTGAAGGCGCATCACGACGGGCGGCTGCAAAAGATTTCGGTCGACGCCGGTTTCACCTGCCCCAACCGTGACGGCGCCTTGGGACGGGGCGGTTGCAGCTTCTGCAACAATGCCGGCTTTACGCCAAGCTACTTGCGCGAGCAGCGCGACATCCGCCAGCAGATCGACACCGGCATCGCCTTCATGCGCCGGCGTTACCCGGAAACGGCCGGGTTTCTCGCCTATTTCCAGAGCTACTCCAACACCTACGGCGATCTCGAACAGTTACGTCGGATGTACGGCGAAGCGCTGGCGCACCCGGAAATCCGCGGCCTGGTCATCGGCACCCGCCCCGACTGCCTGCCGGATGCGACGCTGGATTACCTGGCCGAGCTGGCGCGGACGCGGCCGGTCGAGCTGGAAATCGGCATCGAATCCTGCGATGACGCGGTGCTCGCGGCATGCCGGCGCGGCCATGATTTTGCCTGTAGCGCCGATGCCATCCGGCGGGCGGCGCAGCGCGGGCTGTTCGTCACCGGCCACCTGCTGCTCGGCTTGCCGCTGGAAACGCCGGCCGGCTTGATCCGGGGCGCCCAGGCGCTGTCCCGCCTGCCGATCGACGCGCTGAAATTCCACCAGCTGCAAATCGTGCGCGGCACGCGCCTGGCCGTGCAATACCGGCGCGCGCCGGACAGCATCGCGCTACTTTCGCCGCCCGCCTATCTCGACGCGGTGATCGACATGCTCGAATACTTGCCGCCGTCGGTCAAAATCCAGCGCCTGGGCAGCGAAGTGCCGCCCAAACTGCGGCTCTCGCCCGACTGGGGCCTGCGCCTCTCGCGCTTCCCCGCCCTGCTGGAAGCGCGTCTGCGCGAACGCGGCACCTGGCAGAGCCGGCGTTTTCAGCGGGCGCCTGGGGAAGTTACGGACGGCGAAGGCGCGGCGCGTATGAAGAAAAGCGCCATCGGCCGGATTTGACGCGCGCGGGACGCGCTTGAGCTAAATGCTCAAGGACTGGGCGTATGGCGGCCGGGCTTGACGAACTCGGGACAAACGCAGGCCAAGGCAAGCGAAGGCGCGCCCGCCCGCTTCCCGCCAAAGCGCGCCCGCCGTCCGCGCATTTAGAGCGTTTCAGCCTGGTTGCTTCCGGAGCCTTTGTCAATTGGGCGTTTGCCGGTAGGCCGTCTGTATGGGGCAGACACGAGCTTGCCAGTCAGCGGAGCGCAATGACTCGTCGGCCTGTGCTCCGCGTCTTTTGGGCATTTCAGCCCGGCCGCTTCTGAAGCCCTTGTCAATTGGGCATTTGCCGGCAGGCAGGCTGGGAGCGCCCGTAAATAGTGGGTTAGCAGACAGGTCGCCTGGAAACAGGGAGATTGAAGATAGATAGGCCGGAAGTGCGCATAAATAATGGGCTAGCAGATAGTCAAATCTGAAACGCCGGTAAATACTGGGCTTACCGATAGGCAGGCCGGAAACCCACGTAAACACTGGGCTGGCGGGCAGCCCCTCCGGAGATGCCCGTTTTACGCGGGCTACAGGGCAGGCCGGCGGCAAATGTCCGCACCCCCGGACGCACGGCAAATGGCTTTGCCGACTTTTCCGACAGAGCGGTATCAGGCCGGCAGCCCGGCGCGGCTAGCGCGTCCGCGACGCTTTGATGATGCGGCACAGGCGGGCGGCAGCCGCTTCGATCAGCGCTTCGGCACCGTCGATGCATTCGGCGAGATGCATCGGCTTGTCGCAGATGCTCATTACGGCGTCGACGCCCTGCGCCAGAATTTCGTCCGCGCCTTCGCCCAGGCCGCCGGAAATGCAGAACACCGGCACGCGGTGACGCTTGGCGGCCTTGGCCACACCGACCGGCGCCTTGCCAAAAGCCGTCTGAAAATCGGTGCGCCCTTCGCCCGTCAGCACAAAAGCGGCGTCCTTGACCCGCGCATCGAGGCCGACGGCTTCCAGCACGATTTCCACGCCCGGCCGTAAAACCGCCGGCGTGAAGAAGCGCAGCCCCGCGCCCAGGCCGCCGGCCGCGCCGGCGCCGGGCGATTCGGCCATGGACCGCCCCGTCGCCCGCTCGGCGATCCGTGCATAATGCGCCAGCGCCGCGTCCAGCTCGGCAACCATCTCCGGCGTCGCGCCCTTTTGCGGGCCGAAGACAGCCGATGCGCCGCGCGCGCCGCAAAGCGGATTGTCGACATCGCAGGCGACGACGATTTCCGCTTCCGCCAGGCGCGGGTCGAGGTCATCGAGCCGGATCGTCGCCAGCCGGGCGAGCGCCGCACCGCCTTCCGGCAGATCCTGCCCGGCGGCGTCGGTAAAGCGCGCGCCCAGTGCCCGCGCCATGCCCGCACCGCCGTCGTTGGTGGCGCTGCCGCCGATGCCGATGATGATTTTGCGCAGACCGGCATCGAGCGCGGCGCGGATCAGTTCGCCCGTACCAAGAGTCGTCGCCACGCGCGGATTGCGGCGATCGGGCGGGATCAGCGGCAACCCGGAAGCCGCCGCCATTTCGATGACTGCCGTCCGGCCATCGCCGAGCACGCCCCAGTGCGCCGTCAGCGCTTCGCCAAGCGGGCCGGTGACGCGCGCATGGCGCAGCTCGCCGTGCGTTGCCGCCACCAGCGCTTCGACCGTTCCTTCGCCGCCGTCGGCAATCGGCACCAGGTCGATGACCGCGTCGGGGAATATCCGTGCAATGCCGCGCTGCATGGCCGCCGCCACGCCCGGTGCGGAAACGCTGCCTTTGTATGAATCCGGCGCTACGACGATACGCATCATCACCTTCCCCCGTGAAACAAACGCCTGCACGAAGCGTTGAAAAATCCGCCCGCCGGTCAGTCCGTCAGCGTTTGCGGCGCAAGACTTTTTCCGCCTTGTCCGCAATATGCGCTGCCGACAGACCGTATTTCGCCAGCAGTTTCTCGTAGTCGCCCGATTCTGTAAAGGTATCCTCAATGCCGACAAATTCCTGCGGCACGGGACAGCGTTTAACCAGCGTTTCGGCGACCGTCTTTGATCATCGGCGACATGGCAGAAACTGACAACACGCATCTTGCCCGAATTCTCTCAATCTGGCCGGTGCGGGTGGCACCAGAGGGTTTAGGGAGGCCTTGCGCGCAGGGTAGCACGCCGTATAAACAGGCCAAGATTCCCTTTACGAGCTGTCCAAATGCCCAAGGCTGGCAAGCCGGAGAGCTAGCCACGGATCGTCGCATGCCTGAATTCCAATATCGCCAATAAGGCGGTTTAGGCGCTTCATCAGCCTGCGCATGGGTCGAGGCTGGCTTGGACGCACCGTCCAGCAGCAGCGAATGTTCACTGGAGCACAACACGCCCGCCCAATAAAAAGCCGCCCCACGGACGGCTTGTGCTGCTTGTTTATGGTGGCGCAGCGATAGCTGCCACCGCATCAGCGGATCACCCGCGCGCCTTTGCCTTTCATCGCCGCTTCGACCTCCTCGACGCGCACCATCGATGTGTCGCCCGGCGTGGTCATGGCCAGTGCGCCGTGCGCCGCGCCGTATTCCACGGCGGCCTGCGGGCCTTTGCCCTCCAGAAAACCGTAAGCCACACCGGAGGCAAAGCCGTCGCCGCCGCCCACGCGATCATAAATTTCCAGATTGTCGCGCTTCATCGACTCGTAAATTTTGCCGTCGTACCAGAGGATGGCCGACCAGTCGTTGATCGATGCCGTTTTGGCGTTGCGCAGCGTCGTCGCCGCGACCTTGAAGTTGGGAAATTCGCCGACGGCTTTCTGGATCATTTTGGCAAAGGAGCTTGTTTCGATCTTCGTCAAATGCTCATCGGCGCCTTCGACCTCAAAGCCGAGGCAGGCCGTGAAATCTTCTTCATTACCGATCATCACGTCGACGTATCTGGCAATCTCGCGATTGACGCGCCGGGCGGCCTCCTTGCCGCCCTGACTCGTCCACAGCGAGGCGCGGTAGTTGAGGTCATAGGCCACCACCGTGCCGTATTTCTTGGCGACCTGAACCGCTTCGATCACGGCTTCGGCCGTATTCGAGGCGAGCGCCGCAAAGATGCCGCCCGTATGGAACCAACGCACGCCTTCTTCGCCAAAGATTTTTTCCCAATTGATCTCGCCGGGGCGAATCTGTGAAGCGGCGGAATTGCCGCGGTCAGAACAGCCGAGGGCCGGACGGATGCCAAACCCCTTTTCGGTGAAATTGAGACCGACGCGGGTATTTTTACCCAGCCCGTCAAAATCACGCCAGATGACATGGCGCATATCGACGCCACCCTGCATGATCAAATCTTCAAGCAGCCAGCCCAGGTCGTTCTTCGGAATGGCCGTCGCGACCATTGCACGCTTGCCCCAGCATTTGCGCATGGCGCGGGCAACGTTGTATTCGCCGCCGCCTTCCCAGACCTGAAAGCTGCGGGCATTGCGCACGCGGCCAAACCCCGGATCGAAACGCAGCATGATTTCACCAAAGGCCGCACAATCCCATTGGGCATCGCCGGCAGGTTTGACGATAAGTTCGCTCATAGAAAATCCTTTCTTTGCTCTCTTCGCTGTTTTTGATCGGGCTTACTTACCGGCAAGCTCGGACTTGATGCGGTTAACGAGGGCGATCGTCTGCCGGAAATTTTCCTCGATGCCCTGGTAATCCTTGGCTTCAAGCAGTTTTTTGGTGATGAGGTTGGAGCCAATACCGCAAGCGACAATACCGGCGTCAAACCATTTGCGCAGCGAATCTTCGCTGGGATCGACACCGCCGGTGGGCATGATGCGCGTCCAGGGCATCGGCCCCATGACGCTCTTGACGAAATCCGGCCCGCCGACCGATGCGCCGGGAAATACCTTGATGATTTCACACCCCAATTCCTGGGCATCGCCGATTTCCGTCGCCGAGCCACACCCCGGGCTGTAGGGGATACAGCGCCGGTTGCACAGCCGGGCCACTTCTGCATTGAGCATGGGGCCGACGACAAACTTTGCGCCATAGGCGATATAAAGCCCCGCCGTCGGCGCATCGCACACCGAACCGACGCCCATGATGACCGAAGGATCGGCCTTGGCGAAATGCCGCGTCACCCGCAAGAAAACGTCGGCAGCAAAATCCCCGCGATTGGTAAATTCGATGCATTTCGCCCCCCCATTGGCGCAGGCCTGGATGACGTTGATACACACCTCTTCATCCGGATGATAGAACACGGGGATGACGCTTTGCTCAATAATCGCCGTCAATACGGCCAGTCTGTCTTTGGCTGCCATGTTTCTCTCCTGTCAATTTTCTGGTTTCAAGCAACTGACATCGCTACGCGAGTCGCCCGCCCATCTATAGAAGCAGGCCGAAAGGCGCATCTCGGCGCATGCGCTAGCGTATCAAAACACGCAGGTTACTTTCAGATATTTTTCCGGATGTTCGGAAATATCGGCCACGATGGCAGGCGTTTCTGCCAGCGGAACGGTGCAAGTCAGCAACGCGCCGACATCGATTTTGCCTTCGGCGATCAGACGCAGGCTTTCCGGAAACTGGCCGACACTATTACGCGAACCGCGCACAGTCAGCTCTTTTTTGGTGAAGAGCGCCGTCGGCAAGGGAATTTCCGCCTTTGGCCAGCCGACCAAGGCGATATGACCAGCGTAGGAAACATAATCCAGGGCGCTGCGAATGGCCGGTGCAGCGCCGGAGCACTCGATGACGGCCTCGGCCATACGCCCCTGAGTCAGCGTCTGGATTGCCGCCAGAACATTCGCGCCGGTTGGGTTGAGCGTATGCGCCACGCCGAGCGCGTGCGCGAGCGACAATCGCGCATCAACCGGGTCAACGATGACCGGAATGGCGCCCAGCGTCAGCACATACTGCGCCGCGAGCAGGCCGATCTGTCCGGCGCCCGTGATGACGACATGCTGTCCGGCCTTGACTTCGGCCTGCCTGACCGCATGCATGGCAATGACCAGCGGTTCGGCCAACGGCGCCAGATGCCACGGAATGCCGTCCGGCACTTTGTGCAGCAAATGACGCGGATGCGAAATATATTCGGCCATGCCGCCGTCGATATGTACACCGCGCACGGTCAGATGCTCACAACAGTTGGTATGGCCGATCGAACACGGATAACACTTTCCGCAGTAGACGTAAGGTTCGATGATGACCCGTTCGCCGGCCTTGAACAGCGTCTCGTCCGGCGCCACTTCGACCACTTCGCCAGCAACTTCGTGCCCGATGATGCGCGGATAAGACACCAAGGGATTCACGCCCTTGTAGGCGCCAATATCGGAACCACAAATACCGGCGCTACGCACGCGGATCAACACTTCGTCGCGGCCGCGCTGCTGCTCGGGCAGATCGACCAAGGCAATCTCGCCGGGAGCGCTGAGACAGACGGCTTTCATGGTTTCCCTCACATCAAAAATTGGCCAGCACCTGCAATCCCGCGAGCGCGGCGGATAAACGGCCGCCACCGCTCGCAGCAGGCCGAACACAGCATAAAACGGCAGAATTTTTCGCACGTAACGTATGCACCGAGCCTGACGCCGGACAGCTTGCGTACCGAAAACACGTCCCTTCCCAAAGACGGCATCATTGCTGCGGCCGACAGACTGACGATCATCATACCGAAATACGCCGGGCCGATGCCGAGAATACTGGCCGTTAGGTCGATGAAAGCGCCAGCCTGGCGATTACTGCGTAGGTATGGGTATGTGCCGGTTCGGTGAACGCAGCCTGGCTAGCCGTCTACAAGACCGACAGGATTTTGCGGCAGGCAAAGCCGATGATTCGTGGATAAAGCGGCAGCCCAACCCAAGCCGATAAAACGCCGATTAACAGCCAGAATACAGGGCTCCCGGCAGGAAACCGCCCTTCCGGCCATCGCGCGATGCGCCGTGGCACGTAACACGCCACCGAGGCAATCAACGACGCCATCTCTACAGTACAACATTGTTGCCTGCGCAAATCCCCGGCATCAGCGGCGAAAGGCCTTGCCACACGGAACATGGCGGAATCACGAATGGAATCGCCAGTCGCATCAGAATGGGCAACAACAGTACGCTTCATTTCTGGCATCTGCCCTCTGACGATGATGACGACCGTATGCGGCTCGGCGTTTGCGCTCACGATAAAACAGACACCTGCACGGGCAGGACGATGCGCCGGCAAAATAACCTCTGCCTGAAGGCTGTTGCGGGTGCATCACCGCTGCGCGCGTCAGATCCGGCGTTCCGGCACACGCCATTTCCCTGCGCCGCGGCATTGAGGTATTCTCCGCGGCGCGCTGTTCACGCCGGACAGACCGAATTGACGATTCAGGAAGATGACATGAACTTTACTCCGCAAAAAGCCAGCCCCTGTGATGCACTTGTGCTCTATGGCGTGACCGGCGACCTTGCCCGCAAAAAGATTTTTCCCTCGCTCTATGCCATGGCCAAGCGCGGTGTGCTGAACGTCCCCGTCATTGGCGTCGCCTCGTCGCCGTGGACACAGGAGCAACTCTGCCAGCGCGCCACCGAAAGCGTCATGGAAAACGGCGGCATCGACGATCCGGCGGCCATGCAGACGCTGCTCTCAAAACTTAGCTACGTCAGCGGCAATTACAAAAACCCGGCGACATTTGCCATGATCCGTGAAGCACTCGATCTGGCGGAGCGTCCGGCGCATTACCTCGCCATTCCGCCGGCGCTGTTCGAGACGATGATTACCGGCCTGCGCGATTCCGGGCTGGCAAAAAACGCCCGCCTGATCGTCGAAAAACCTTTCGGCCGCGACCTGAAATCGGCGATGGAACTGAACCGCATCGCGCTGTCGGCCTTTCCGGAAAACTCGATATTCCGCATTGACCACTATCTTGGCAAAGAAGCGATCATGAATATCCTGTACTTCCGCTTCGCCAACGCCTTTCTGGAGCCGATCTGGAACCGCAATTACATCGACAGCGTGCAAATTACGCTATCGGAAAAATTCGGCGTCGAAGGGCGCGGCGCCTTCTACGAGACGGCCGGCTGCCTGCGCGACGTCGTGCAGAACCACATGTTCCAGATCGTCGCCCTGCTGGCCATGGAGCCGCCTGCCTACCGCGGTTATGGCGCATTGCACGACAAGACCGCCGAAGTCTTCCAGTCCATGTGCCCCCTCAGTACCGAAGACATCGTGCGCGGTCAGTACGAAGGTTACAAATCCGAGGCTGGTGTTTCCCCCAATTCCGACGTCGAAACCTTCTGCGCCCTGCGCCTGTTCATCGACTCCTGGCGCTGGGCCGGCGTGCCCTGGTTTCTGCGCGCCGGAAAATGCCTGGCCGAAACCGCCGCCGAGGTGGTCGTCCAGCTCAAGCCGCCGCCGCAACGCCTGTTCAACGACTCGCAGCACAATGGTCCGCCCAACTATCTGCGCTTCCGCCTTTCGCCGCGTTCGGCAATCGCCCTGGCGGCGCGCGTCAAACGCAGCGGAAAAGAATTCATCGGCGAACAGCGCGAACTGTTTCTGCTCGACGAATATCTGGCGGCCGAAGCGCCTTACGAGCGCCTGCTCGGCGAAGCCATGATGGGCAACGGCGCCCTGTTCATCCGGCAAGATGCCGTCGAGGCCGCCTGGGCCGTCGTTGAACCGATTCTTGAATCGCACCCGCTGACGCAGCCCTACGCCCCCGGCAGCTGGGGGCCGCGCGCGGCCGACCGGCTGATCATGAATCAGGGCGGCTGGTTCAACCCGCTGACATAGGCATACGATCGGGCTCTCGCTCGGTCAAGGCCACAATCGTATACGCGGATACGCAACGCAGACAGGTCAAACACCGCCGAAGTCGGGCGGCGAATCGGGTCTATCGGCAATCATCAACGCATTTTGCGGCACGATGCCTGCGCAGTCAGCCTGAACGCCGAGCGCGCCGCAAGCGCGCCCACGGTTTTCACGAAAATTCACTTTCATTTTCCTATCAGCGGCAAAGTGTTCAGTTCAATGTTCAGCTCAAGCCAGAGGTCATCGCCCGCGCCATCGCGCCACCACGCTTTCCCAGGAAAAATACGGCGCTGCCTCGATCATGCTTACCCAACGCGCTGAAATCAGCCACGACTTTGCAATCATTGAAGCGGCATGATGGCCGAAAAATGCCTCTCAACAAGCCAACGCCTGCCAGCAGTGGCGCTCGATGAATTTCCTTGCACATACCGTACTGGCCGGGGTTGACGAGGCCGATCGCATCGGCGGTCTG
>CALHZD010000030.1 GCA_938040985.1 uncultured Propionivibrio sp. | reverse complement strand
GCAAAGGGAGCCGCTATCGCTCGACTTTGCCAAAGACAAGGCGACAGGCCGCTGACAGTATGAGTAATACGGCAAGGCGAGCCAACGCCGTATTTTGGCAAAGGAAGCCGCTATCGCTCGACTTTGCCAAAGATAAGGCGACAAGCCGCAGGCAGTACGAGCAGTACGGTAAGGCCAGGCCAACACACCAACGCCGTATTTTTAAAGGTAAGCCGCTATTTTGAGCGCGTGCGGTAGGCGCGGAACCAATCCGCCCAGCGTGCGAGGCCTTCGGCCAGCGGGGTGCGCGGTGCGAAGTCGATGTCGCGGCGCAGATCGTCGGTGTCCGCATAGGTCTCAGGCACGTCGCCGGCCTGCATGGGCAGAAATTCTTTGCGTGCGCTTTTACCCAGCGCGTTTTCGAGGGTTTCGATGAAGGTCATCAGCGCGACCGGCTGGTGGTTGCCGATGTTGTAAATCCGGTAGGGTGCGCGGCTGCGGCTCGGGTCGGGGCGTTCCGCGTCAAAATCGGGGTCGGGCTGGGCGATGGCGTCCATGACGCGGAGGGTGCCTTCGGCGATATCGTCGATGTAGGTGAAGTCGCGGCGCATTTTGCCGTGGTTGAAAATCTGGATGGGCCTGCCGGCAAGGATGGCGTCGGAAAACAGCCAGGGCGACATGTCCGGGCGTCCCCACGGGCCATAGACGGTAAAGTAGCGCAGGCCGGTGGTGGGCAGGCCGTAGAGGTGGCTGTAGCTGTGCGCCATCAGTTCGTTGGCCTTCTTGGTGGCGGCATAGAGGCTGACCGGGTGGTCGACGGCATCATGCACCGAAAAGGGGGTTTTGGCGTTGGCGCCGTACACGCTGGAACTGCTGGCATACACGAGGTGTTCGACGTCGTGTTGCCGGCAGGCTTCGAGGATGTTGAGGAAACCGGCCAGATTGCTGTGCGCGTAGGCATGCGGATTGACCAGCGAATAGCGCACGCCGGCCTGCGCCGCGAGGTGGATGACGCGGTCGAAGCGTCGGGCGGGCCGGGCGTGTTGTGCAGAAAACAGCGCCATGATGCCGGCGGTGTCGCCCAGGTCAAGCTTTTCGAAGCGGAAAGCGGCGTGCGGGGCGTTTTGGGCGAGCGCATCAAGCCGCGCCTGCTTGAGCCGCGGGTCGTAATAGTCGTTGAGGTTGTCGAGGCCGACCACTTCCTCGCCGCGGGCAAGCAGGCGTTGTGCAACGTGCATGCCGATGAAGCCGGCGACGCCGGTGACGAGGACTTTCATGCCTGCCGCCCGATCGGGAAGTATTCAAAACCTTCGCGGCGCATCGTCGCCGGGTCGTAAAGGTTGCGGCCGTCAAAAATCACCGGCTGTCTGAGCAGCGCTTTCATGGCCGCGAAATCCGGGCTGCGGAAGGCTTTCCATTCGGTGACGATAAGCAGCGCATCGGCGTCTCGCAGCGCGTCCATCGGGCGGGATGTCAGCGTCAGGTCGGGACGCTCGCCGTAAAGACGCCGCGTTTCGGGCATGGCTGCCGGGTCGTAGGCGGCGACGGAGGCGCCCATCGCCCAGAGCGCTTCTATGATCACGCGGCTGGGCGCTTCGCGCATATCGTCGGTATTGGGCTTGAAGGCCAGCCCCCAAAGCGCAAAGCGGCGGCCGCCAAGCTGTGCGCCGAAGCGGGATTGGAGCTTTTCGACCAGTATCCGTTTTTGCGCTTCGTTGGCATCTTCGACGGCATCAAGGATGCGCAGCGGTGCGCCGCACTCCTGCGCCGTGCGGCGCAGCGCCTGTACATCCTTGGGGAAGCAGGAACCGCCGTAACCGCAGCCGGCGTAAAGAAAGTGGTAGCCGATGCGCGGGTCGGAGCCGATTCCCTGGCGGACCCGTTCGATGTCGGCTCCCAGCTTTTCGGCGAGCAGAGCCAGCTCGTTCATGAACGAAATACGCGTTGCCAGCATGGCGTTGGCCGCATATTTGGTCAGCTCGGCCGAACGCACATCCATCACGACCAGCCGCTCGTGGTTGCGCTGGAACGGCGCATAAAGGCGGCGCAGCAATTGCGTGGCGCGCTCGCTGTCCGTGCCGATGACGATGCGGTCGGGACTCATAAAATCGTCGATGGCCGCGCCTTCCTTAAGAAACTCCGGGTTGGAGGCGACGCAGAAATCGGCCTGGTCGGCCGTCAGCCCGCGCCTTGCCAGCTCTTCTGCGATGACGGCGCGCACGCGGTCGGCGGTGCCGACGGGCACCGTGGATTTGTCGACGACCAGCTTGAAGCCGTCCATATGCCGCCCGATGTTGCGCGCGGCGTCGAGGACGTACTGCAAATCGGCCGAGCCGTCCTCATCCGGCGGCGTGCCGACGGCGATGAACTGGATGTCGCCAAACTGCACGGCGGCGGCGGTGTCCGTGGTGAAATCCAGCCGTCCGGCGGCGACGTTGCGGCGCACCATGTCTTCCAGCCCCGGCTCGTAAATGGGGATGCCGCCGGATTTGAGCGTGGCGATCTTGTGCGGGGCAACGTCGAGGCACAGCACGTTGTTGCCGACTTCGGCAAGGCAGGTTCCGGTGACGAGGCCGACATAACCGGCGCCAATCAGGGTGATTTTCATGGGAGCAGAAAGAAGAAAGTGTTGGAGCAGATCGGAATTAACATCGGACAATGGTTTGCGGTTCAGGAAACCATGCGTTGGTGAGTATTTTGTTCACAATCAATGCGTTTGTCGAGGCGCCGCCAGCCGCATTTCCAGTTGTTCATAGGCGGCGAGCGCCGCATCGACGGAGATATCGGACACATTGAGGCGCGCTGGCTGTAAAAGCTCGTATGGAACCCCCCAGGGATGCCAGCGGACAGGGTTTGAATCGCCAAAGAAGCAAACGATTGGTTTGCCCAGCCCGGCGGCAAGATGCATGGCGCCGCCATCCGAGCAGATGATCCGGTCACAGCGCGAGAGTCCGGCAATCAGGGCATCAAGCCGGTATGTAGGTAGGGGCAACAACGGCATATCACCGCACAGCGCCATGATTTGCCGGGCTTTCTCATCGTCGCCGGGGTGCAGCGGATGCAGCTCGCTGCCGGGCGACCAGAACAGCAAAAGACGGGCGCCGTGGTGCGCGGCAAGCCGCCGGGCCAATTCGGCAAACTTTTCTGCCGGCCAGCGTTGCGACGGCTTGCGGGATGAAATATGCAGGCCGATGATAGGGCTGTTAGCATCCGCTGCGGCGGGAAGCGCAATGCGCCCGGCCGCTGCGGCATCGGCATAGACGCAAACGGGACCGGGCGTTTCCTCCAGCCCAAACGGGCGTAGCAGGCGCATGACGGCTTCTGTTTCATGTCCGAGGTTTGCTTCTGCCAGCGGAATGGGAGCGTCGATGCCTTCCGCGTGCGAACCATAAGCGATGATTTGCCGCGGCCGTACCCAGCGCGCAAAATCGAGCGCAGTCGTTTGTTTAGCAGGTGTTGCCAAGATGACCGTATCGAAATTTTCTTGGCGCAGACGGAGCATCAAGCGCGTGGTCTGCCACCAGATGGCGATTTTTGATTCACCGGGCGCGCGATGTTTGGCTTTACGGTAGACGTGGAGAGCGTCGACGCTCGGGTTTCCCCGCAAAACCGGCGCGTTGTAGCTATTGACGAGCGCCTCGATACGGGCGGACGGAAAATGCTGGCGCAGTGCCGAAAGCAATGGCGTCGTGCACACCAGATCACCGATGTTGTCCCGACGGATGACGAGGATGCGCGCCGGATTCATGAGATGTCCTGGGTTTTTCGCTGCGGCGAGCTGCTGTTTGTGTCGTATTCATCGCTCATTTCAAGGATGCCCAGCAGCACGCCGCAGCACAGGAAAAACAGGAGGAGATTATGGCGGGAGAAGAAGAAATCGAGATTGTTCTTGACGAAAACGCCCGCAACCATGGCTACGCCGATGCAGGCGATGCTGGCGCGAAAAGGGTTCGGGCTGGCGACGTAGCGGAAGAACCGTTGCCCCAGGCCGCCAAAAATTGCCAAAACGGCCGCTAAGCCGAGAATGCCCATTTGCTCGGCATAGGAAAGGATGAGATTGTGGGCGTGGAAGACGCCTGCTTCGACCATGTTTGCTTGATACCAGGCCTGCGACGATTCGTGCCCGAAACCAAAGCCGGTGAGCGGCGAATTTTCTAACCGCCTAAGCACAGGCAGGTAAATATTGCTACGGGCATCGAAAAACAGAAGGTCCATTCCGCGCCAGCGTGCAACGACATAAGCGATGAGCGCGATCAGGCACAAAGCGCCGCCGATGAAGATTATGGAGCGATCCCAGTGGAAACCACGCCGGGAATCGCCGATCAGCCTGGCGGTGACGAGCATGACGGCGATGACCAGCCAGAAGCTTCGGCTTTGCGAAAGCGCTGCGCCAATGAGCGTGAGCGCGAGCGTGACGATAAAAATAGCCGTGGTACAGCGCCCTAATTTTTGCCGCCAGCAGGCATAAATCGGGAGCGCGGCCAGGGGAAGCAGCGTAATGGCGCTGGTGTTGTAATCGCCCAAGGCAGGGACGGGACCGACGTTTTTCCAGGCGCCATGCAGTCCCCATGCTATGACGGCGGCGCCCGAAAGCATGAATAAAGATGAGAGCGCCGGCAGACAGGCGGTGTTTTCGTCGGCACAGGTTCTGGCAAACAGGTAGGCGACGTAAAAAACTACCGTACTCTTGATGATCTCTTTCCAGATGTTTTCCAGCGCGCTCATGGCGTCAGGAGAGGCCGTCAATGAAAGCAGCGCTGCGCTCAGCCATATGGCGAAAACCCAGAGCAGAGGCAGTTTCTTCACCTCGTATGCAGGCGAAGCGGAAGCCAGCAGTATGGTGCAGACGGCCAGGAGTCCAAACGAAACCGAGCGCAACGCCAGCATGTGACCGAGAGGCAGGGCAATTACCAGTACTATCAGCGATAACGTACCCGCACAGCGCAGCGTGACGAGATGGTCGGCCACAAAACGGTCAAGCAGATGGTGAAAATCAGTCAAGCGCATCGGCGGTTCTGTTACCACAGCTCCGGCTGTTTACGGATTCTCAGAAGCGGTTTGACGAGAATCTGGTAGATGAACTTGTCGTAAAAAATACGCTTGAGTCGTTTGCTCAAGGGTTTGCCGGCTGAAGTGGGGGCCGCCGTGCGCAAGGCCTCTCCGATCAGGGAATCGGCAGAGAGTCTGGAGTGGTTGACGAGGTAGGGAACGATCCCACGGATGACCAAGATTTTTTTCTTTCTGAGAGCGTTCCACCCGTCGGCAGGCTGATAAATCGGTCGCAGTTCCGCCAGCAGTTTCTGTGCACCGAGCCGCGTGATGAGATAACCGTTGCCGTTGTAGGCCGTTACCGGGCGCACAAGACGGAGCGATCCAAAAATCCGGCGTGCGCCCCAATCCGTATATTTCTGAATGTGGCTCAGAAGCACAAGGTCGCAGGCCTGCCAGTCGACGGCCTGGCAGACCCGTGCCAGTGCCTGCGCGAAATCGCTGCTCAAAGCGGCATCGTCTTCAAGAACGAGGGCAAGATCAACGTTGTCTGTCTGCATTTGCTGGTAGATTTTGAGATGGCTAAGTGCGCAGCCGATCTCTCCGCGATTCAGCAAACGCCCGCCTTCACGCTGCGCCCGCTCTTCGCTATAGACGCGCCTGATTTCAGCTTCGTCGAGCGTGCGCCCATTGACGCCCTCCAGCCAGGAAAACGCCAGGCCGTGGCGTTCGAGCTGGGCGCTGATCGCGGCCTGCCGCGCCGTGCTGCCGGGCAGACTGATGACGAAAATGCGGGGCGTCATGAGTGATCCTGTTCGTCTTGTGAGCCTTGCAATAAGGGAGAGAGGGCATCCATGAGGATACGCACGCGCTCGACGAATGCGGGAAACGTAAATTGCGCTAAATGCGCTTGCCGGCTTGCCGGCGCGGCGTTCAAGCCCTGGCGCAGAAGCGCGAGCGCCCGCAGAAAATCTTGGCCGCCATCCAGCCGCGGATCCCGATAGCGCCAGCCGGTGATCCCGTCGGCGACGGTTTCGCTGAACGGCGGTGCATCGACGGCGAGTACCGGTATCCCGCAAAACTGCGCTTCGATGACGTTCAAACCGAGCGCCTCTTTTTCCGGTAGTCCGGTCAACAGCGCGTCAAGCTGGCGATAAACCGCCTGTACGTTGTCCTGATGTCCCCAGAAACGGTAACGTCCGCGTAAGGGGCGCAAGGCTTGCCGCAGATCGCGTACGGAAGCGTATGCACCGTCGCCGAAAATTTCGAGATGAATATCGGGCTGCTGAGCCAGCAGCGGAGCTAGAGAGGAGAATAAAAGAGGAAACTGCTTGATAGGCGTCAGGCGCGAAACGATGCCCAGGGTTAGCCCCGGCCGCCGTTCAAAATACCGGCGCGGCATCACAGATGCGACGATAGGCGTGACAAGTGGCGCGAGGCAGCGCGCCAGCCGTTCACGCACCTTTCGTTTATCCCAGTCATAGAGCCGGTTGCGAACGATCAGGTTCTGGGCTTTTGTATCAATGTTTCGTTCTAGTTGGGCAAGGCCAAGCATCGGAACGGGATGATATTGTTCCAGCCCGGCGGCGTGCAGGCTGTCGATGACATGCTGTGAGACGGCAATAATGCGGTCAGCTTTTCTGAACGGCGCGGGATTGCGCCCGTACAGCGGCATATGGGCAAAAATGCAGATGCGGTGGCCTTGCCGGTGCAGCGCATCGAAAACGGTTTCAGGCGGCGGAGCGTGAAAAAACAGCATTGCCGGCGTCGGCGGCAGGGCGGCGGAAAGCGCGTCGATATGTTCTAGTGGCAGGGTATCTGCGCCGGCTGGCAGGCGTCTTGCCCAGCAGGTGTTATCCGGGTTGATGAAAATCCGCGTTTGCCAGCCGGCTTCGAGCAGGGCGCGCGTGAAAAAAACGGTATAGACCTCGCCGCCGCCAAAACCTTGCTGGAGGTTGATCTGGTAACAGAGACGCGCTGTGCTCATAGTCTGTTCATGCATTTGCCCATGTTTTACTGGCAGCGGTGTTCGGGCGCTCGCCGAGGAAATTGAGAATTTCCGCCATTTTATCGGTATACGTCGGCATCGTTGTGGCGGCGCGCAGTAGACCAGCGCGCGCGATAGCTTCGCGCTCGTCTGAGTGTTCCAGATAATAGAGCGCCTTGGCGCGCAAGTCCGCAGGCGTTGTAAATGTGGCGACTTCGCGGCCCGGTTCGACAAAATCGGCAAGCTCGGCCGCTTCGTCGGTCAGCAGAAAGGCGCCCAGCGCCGGAACGTCGCAAATCCGCAGATTAAGTCCGGTCAGCGCCGCCGGATCCCAGCTGCTGACGTTCAGCACAATGCGGGCGCGCCGGTAAAGTGCGGCGACTTCATCGCCCCATAACTGACTAGCGGCGACATGATGCCAGTGGACGGGTTCCAGACGCCCACGCTTTTTCCATCCGGGACCAACGATCGTAAGGGGCAAATCAAGCAGCTCGCGGACGTAGGCGTCACGTCGCCGGCTCCAGCCGCCGACCAGAACGATACCCAGCGCTTTTTCATCCTTTGGCGCGGTGGCGGGCGGGCGCGCCGGGCGTTGCTCAAGCCCGAGCGCCGGCAGGTAATGGATGGGATCGGCCTGTGTGTAACCGTGGCGATGGATGCAGAAGTAATGATCGTAAAGCCGGCAGTCGTCCGTCAGCTGCGTGTCGTTAGGGCGCGGGTCCTTGACCCACCAGCCGAGCGTATGCCGAACAGCGTACTGGCGTTTCATGCGCTTGAGGAATTCTCCGCTGACGCTGTTGCCGCGGATGACGAATAGAATATCCGGCCGGAAACGGGCGATAGCCGCTTCCAGGCAGCGTTCCCGGTAGCGTGCGTTGTTCCACGGATGGCCTTCCCGGAAATAAGTATCGGGCAGCCGGAGTCCCCGTGCCAGCTTGCCCAGCCATTTAAAGCCGTAGTCTTCCAGCGGGTGGCTCAGCTGGCTGCTGAAGCGGAACACTTCGCATCCGGCAGCTTCAAATCCCTGGGCACAGAATTCACCCAGCGGAATAGTGCGTGGGCCAAAAAAGTAACTGACCAGAATGCGCGGCTTTGCCATTGGCGTTTTTACGGAATATTCAGAAAACGTTGCGGTTGGTTCCATTCAGCCCCATTTTGCAGCGATGGCGCGCACGGCGCGATGAATGAGTTTTCGGCGCTGTTTCATATTAGTGGCGTTGCGCCAAAGCAGAGCGAGCGTGCCGTCCTCCCAGGTTTGGCGCCAGGCAAGACGCCGTTGCCGCCGGTCGTTGATTTGTTCTGCGCGATGAAAAATGGACAGGCCGCCGTCGACCAGTTGCCAACGGATCATTCTGGCAAGTCTTGGGTCGTCGACGGTTTTCGCGATGTTTTCTAGCGTTCTGGCGTTGACCTTGGAGCTATGGATGATGTGGTCGAGTTGTCTGTCGCGCTGGTCGGGCGCCAGCCGGCGCGGGCATTTGCGGTAAACGAAAAAGGGTTCGTTGATGTAGTCGACGCGTTCGGCCAGTGCCAGCGCCTGCGTGCTCCAGATGACATCCTCGTAGGTAATGCCCGGCGTGAAGCGCAGATGGTGCGACTCGATGAATGCGCGCCGATAAAGATGCATCCAAACCATATGGAGAAAACTGCCGTTTTCCAGCTTATGTGCCAGCCATTCGCCGCCGCGACGTACGCCGGTAAGTGGCGGATCGGTGTAGATCAGGTGATCCGGCATGCGGCCCTCAAAATGGTATCTGCCGTTGGCGAGGGCCATGTCGAGGTTTTCGGCAAGCGCCAGCGCCAGCATTTTTTCGTAGGCTTGCGGCTCGACCCAGTCGTCGGCATCGACAAAAGCCACCCAGTCTCCGGTGGCCGCGTCCAGACCGGCATTTCGTGCGCCGGAGGCGCCGGCGCCGCCCAGTTCAAGAATCTTAATGAGATGAGGCAGCCGTGCGGCGTATTCGCGGAGGATCGCCGGGCTTTCGTCCGTCGAGCCGTCGTTGACCGTGATGATTTCATCGACAGGCCGGCTCTGTGCAATCAGGCTGTCAAGGCAGGTTCGCAACCATGGCGCCGCATTGTGCACGGGAATGATCACGGTCAATCGCGGAGGGCTTCCGCCCGGGTCGGAAATGGTAAGACCGGGGGGTAAGTAATTTGCGGGACTCATGGTGACTTTCAGGGTATGCGGTCAGAGCAAAAAGATGAATGATCGAGCAGGCTGCGGCAGGCATTGTAAACGGCATCAAGACGGATAGCCTGCATGCAGGGCGGCGGCAATGGGTATTGCTTGTAGCCAGAGGCGGCGGCGCATGCCTCCGGGCTGCGCCCGCAGCGCCGCACCCAGTCGATCTCCCGGCGGAACAGACGCTTCTGGTTGCGGCAGGGGAATGGCTCCTCGGCCAGCGCGCAGTACAGCGCGTCGCGCCAGAACGCGCCTTTGCTGTAAATCGGCGGCGAGCCGGGACCGAACAGCGCCACCGTAGGCGTACCGACGAGTTTGCCCAGATGGGCGATGCCCGTGTCCGGACAGACCAACAGCCGGGCGCCTTTTAGTAAATGCCAGAGCTGCGGCAGGTCGAGGCTGCCGCAAAAACGAAGTTCATCGTTCCGGAGACCGATCGCGTCGAGTATCGACGATTCGCCCTGACCGGCGCTCCAAACAGGTTGCAGGCCTCGATCGGATGACAGTCTATCAGCGAGCGCGCGCCAGCGCTCCGCCGGCCAGGTTTTCAGGCGTGTCGAAGCGCCGACGTGAAGCAACGCATAGTCTCCCGAAGGAGGCGTCAGTCGGGCGTCCGGCGTTGGCCAGTCGCCCGGCCGGTAAGGCGGCGGCGGCGGGCCGGGCAGCATGGCCGCCGCCATATCGGCCCAGGCGGCCGGCTGTTGAGGATGCCGGCAGAATTCGTCGACCATCCAGTTTTTCCAGACCGGGCGATCGTTCTCGAAAGCGACGATCCAGCGCGCGCGCGCAGCGCGCGCCAGCCAGCCGTAACGGTTGTCACCCAGAACAAAGGCCAGGTCGAATGGGCCGTGCGCGCGTATCCGGCGCAGGGCGCCGATCGCTTTGGGCGCGTAGGGGATAACCCGAAATCCGTAAGGATTGCCAGAGAACAGGGACGCGACACCGGGGCGCGCCAATACGAATTTTTCCGCCTCCGGGTAGCGCAGCGCGATCTTGGCTAGTAGGGGAGCGAGAAGCAGCGTGTCGCCCAGCAGCAGATAATGCGCCACGAGAATTTTTTCCGGTGTTCGCTCGGGGGATGGCGCACGCCGCCACGGAACGTTGGCGATAGCCAATGCCAGAGTTTGCAGGCGTGATGCGAGGCGACTCATGGGCGGTGATGCGGGCAGCAGGGTCAGCGGCCTATTGGGCGCGGATGGCGGGCAGCGCAGCGGCTTGCAGAGGTCGGAATATCCACGCGGCGTTATAGTCGATGGTGGATATTGCGGAAGAGGGCTTCCATGCGATCGAGCATAGCTTCTCGCGAATAAACAGACAGCGCGCGTTCCCTGGCCGCAGCGCCGAGTGCGAAGGCCCTCGGCCGATCGGCAAGCAGCGCGACAATGGCAGCTTGTAAAGCATAAGCATCGCGTGGAGGAACAATGAGGCCGGTGAGGCCGTTGATGACCGCTTCCGTAATGGCGCCAACCGTCGTACTAATGACGGGCAGCCCGGTCATCATGGCTTGCAGGACGGCCTGAGGTACGCCTTCGTTGGCATAGGAGGGCAGTGCGAACAGATCGGCGGCGCGCAGCCAGGGAGCGACTTCATCCTGGTGTCCAGCAAAAAATACCCGGCTACCCAAGGCAAGCTCGGCGGCTTTCTGCTCGATCGTCGGGCGGTACGGACCATCACCGACGATGGCCAGGTTGACTTCCGGAAGTTGGGCGAGGGCCTCGAGCAGATACAGATGCCCTTTCCAGCTGCGCAGCGTGGCAACGATGACGATCAGTGGCCAGTCCGCGTTGAGTGCGGAGGCGGGCAAGGCTGCTCTGGCCTGTTCGCGGCTGCCCGGATGGTAACGCTCCGGGTCGATGCCCGTGGGAACCGAGGTGATGGTTTCCGGGCGAAAATGGTTCGTTTTAATTAATTGCTGTCGGAGGGACTCGCCAGTGGTGACGATATGGCGGGTGGCGCGCGTATACAGCCAGCGCGTGGCGGCATTGTCCGGTACCGGCGCAGAGATGTGGCGCGTTCTAACCAGCGGCGGCGCGTGCCTCAAAGCAAGGCAGGCCAGGGCGGCCAGC
Organism: uncultured Propionivibrio sp.; assembly: GCA_938040985.1. Lineage (GTDB taxonomy): Bacteria > Pseudomonadota > Gammaproteobacteria > Burkholderiales > Rhodocyclaceae > Propionivibrio. Next base: position 25,483 of record CALHZD010000030.1, on the reverse strand, counting down.
CAGGCGTCCGTCGAGCTGTGCGTATTGACGAGATCGGGCGCGTGCTGTGCCAGCCATCGGCGCAGCGTAATGACGCCGCCGGCTGTTTTGCGGGCGATCGGTAGCGCGTGCGCTTCAACGCCGAAACGTGGCGCTTCTGCAAAAATACGCGATTCGCGCGGGCAGAGCAGACAGACCTGATGCCCACGCCCGGCGAGGCCGCGGGCTTCTTCGAGAATACGGATTTCCTGGCCGCCCCAGCCGCAGGAGGCTTCCGTATGAACGATTCTCATGCGTCCTCCGCGAACTGTAGCCGGTAAAGTTGGGCGTAAGCGCCGTTTCTGTTGAGCAGTTCGGCGTGACCACCCCGTTCGACGATGCGGCCGTTGGAAAGCACGACGATGTGATCGGCGTTTTCGATGGTCGAGAGGCGGTGAGCGATTACAAGCGTTGTGCGATCTTTCATGAGATTTTCCAGCGCGCCCTGCACCAGGCGCTCCGATTCATTGTCCAGTGCGGAGGTCGCTTCGTCTAGGATCAGAATGGGCGCATCCTTGAGAATGGCGCGGGCGATCGCCAGCCGCTGCCGCTGCCCGCCCGAGAGTCGGTTGCCGCCTTCACCGATGAGCGTATCGAATCCCTGCGGCATCGCCTGGATGAATTCCAGCGCATTAGCCGCCGCAGCGGCTCGCTCGATCATCTCGCGCGGCGCGTTGGCCATGTCACCGTAGGCGATGTTGGCCGCGATCGTATCGTTGAATAGCAGAACTTCCTGGCTGACAAAGGCGATGTTTTTTCTTAGGCTGTGCAGGGCAATTTCCTGTAAATCGATGCCGTCGAGCAGGATGCGGCCGCCGCTTGGGTTGTAGAAACGGGGCAGCAATGCGGCCAGCGTTGATTTTCCGCCGCCTGACTGGCCGATAAGCGCCACGGTTTCTCCCGGTGCGATTTCGAAGGAAACGTCGGCCAGGGCATCGCGCTCGGCGCCCGGATAGCGGAAAGACAACGCGCGGAATTCCAAGCGGCCGGCAGCGCGTCCGATGTCACGCGTTCCCGGATCGGTTTCCGGCGATTCGTCCAGTAGTTGAAAAACGCTTTCGGCTGCCGCTAGCCCGCGCTGTAGGGGAGCGCTGACATCGGCAAGATGGCGCAGCGGTGAGAGCAGCATCAGCAGCGCGGTAATGAAGGATACGAAACTGCCGACGGTGGTGTGCCCTGCGGCGGACTGGACCAGCGCGGTGTAGATGACGACGGCGACCGCGACGGAAGCGAAAAGATGCACGATGGGCGATGTTGCGGCGGCGGCGATCGCCTGGCGCATATTCTGCCGGTACACTTCATTGCTGGTTTTGAGAAAACGCTCGATTTCCTGTTGTTCACCGCAAAAAACCTTGATGACACGGGCGCAGAGCGCCGTTTCCTGCAAAACTTGAACCATGCTGGCGGTGCTGATCTGTGCATTGCGGCTGGCTTTGCGCAAACGTCCCGAGAAAGTGCGCATGACCCAGGCGATGGCGGGAATCAGCGCAAAGCAGATCAACGTCAATTGCCAGTTCAGCCATAATAGCCAGATCAACAGGCCGACGACCGAAAGGCCGTCCTTGAGTACGGTGACGGTGACGCTCGTCGCCGCCGAAGCGACGCCATTGACGTCGTAGGCGATCTTGGTCAGCGGCACGCTTGAGGTATGCTGCTGGAAGTAGCCGATGGGCAGATTCACCATGCGGGCATACATTTCTGCGCGGATGTCGGTAATGACATGGTTTGACACCCAGGAAAATCCGAACGAGGAAAGGTAGTTGAACCCCCCGCGGACGATGAAGACGGCGATGATGCCCAGGGGAATCAGGATGGGATGTTCCACCTGGTGTCTTTGCGCGAATCCTTCGTCCAGCAACGGCCTGAGCAAGGCGGGAAACAGCGGCTCGGTCGCTGCCAGAATGGTTGTTGCAATGAGTGCGAGCACAAGCGCTTTCCAATAGGGACGGACGCGCCGGAGCAGGCGCATATACAGCGTTCGGCTATCGTACTGTCTCGTCATGACGGCTCGGCATGGGAAAATGCCATTATAACGTGGGCAGTGGGGCGGCCTGATGCCGTCTCTGCGTGCCAGGAGCGGACGAGAACTACAGCAGGCTGGCGTAAAGCGCCATCAGGCGTTGCGTCATCGCCTCGACGCCCAGGTGGGCAACCGCCCGGCGGGCCTCGTCCCGCATGGATGCGGCGACGCCCGTTCCGGAAAGTTCCGCGATACTCTGGCGCAGTGCTTCAATGTCCAGCGCATCGCAGACCGCACCGTTCCGGCCGGGCGTGATCAGTTCGGCAGCGCCGCACTGCTGGCTGACGATGGCCGGCAGGCCGCAGGAGAGCGCTTCCAGCACGGCGTTTGAGAGCGGCTCGTAGCGCGTCGGCATGATGAATACGTCGGCCGCCGCATAATAAGGACGAACATCCGCGATGCCGCCGGTGAAGATCACGCGGCGCCGGAGTCCCAGGCGTTCGGCCTGATGGACGTAGCGGCGCGCATGTTTGTCGTAGCCGATAATGAACAGGCGGGCAGTGTCCGGTGCGGCGGTGAAGGCTGAAAGTAGCGCAGCTACGCCTTTTCGCTCGAATCCGGAGCCGACAAAAATGAAAAGCGGCGCATCCTGGGCAATCCCGTACTGCGTGCGTATCGGCTGTCGGTACGTTTGCGCCAGTGATGGGTGAAAATGCGCCAGATCAATGCCGTTGTAGATGACGTGCAGTTTGTCCGCAGCGACCGGATAGAAGCGAAGAATGTCATTGCGCACCAGCTCGGATATGCAGATTACCGCTTTCAGGCGCGGGTCCGAGAATAGCTGCCGTTCGGAGGCCAGAATGTAGCGGTGCCATGAATTGATGCGGTCGCTGGCGCGCGCCGGGAATGATTGCCCGCGCGCCCTTTGTTCCAGCCAGGCGGCATGCACGCCGTCGCCTGCGCGGAAAATATCGCAGCCGGGAATGCGCTCGTGTGATTGCACGAGGTCAAAGCGCTCCTCGCGCAGGATTTTCCGGACGCAGCGGGCAAAGGCGATGTCGCGCCAGAGCCTGCCGACGAAATGCGACGGACACTCGATGACCCGGTGTTTTTGCGCCTCTCCCGTCCATTCGCGGGTGATGAGTGTCAGCGCCAGCTTCTGTTGTGCATTTTGTCCCTGCCGCTGGAGTGCTTCCAGCGCGCTGGCGACAAAGCGTTCGGCGCCGCCGTAAGGGTTATAGCGCTGTCGGATCAGGGCAAGTTGGATAGTCATGGCATATAAACCTCAGGCGTCGGCAAGCAGCGCATGGGCCGCCTGCAATACCCGTCGAACTTCAATCTGTACCAGGCAGTCGCTGATTTTGCTGCCGCCGCAGCCGGCCTGCCCGCATGGGCGGCATAGGTGTGACGGCGAGGTCACGACTTGCGCCGCCACTTGCCAGGGGCCCCATTCCGCTTCTCCGGAAGGGCCGAACAAAGCGACGGTGGGTGTGCCCACGGCGGCGGCGATATGCATGGGCGCCGAGTCGACCCCGATGAAAAGCGCCGCCTGCGCCGATAAGGCCGCCATGTCCTTGAGGGATAGCTGACCGCACAGGTCGACAGGCGCATGCCGGCTGACGGCGAGAATCTGATCGACCATGCGCCGTTCTTCCGGCCTCGGCGCGCCGGTGATGACGATACGCCTGCCCTCATCTGCAAGATAGTCGATCAGCTGCGCCATTTTCTGCGCGGTCCAGCATTTAAACATCCAGCGTGAAGCGGGATGGATGTGGATAAACGCTTTTGGATGCAGGTCGTGTGTCCGTAGCAGGGCGCAGATGCGCTTTTCCGCGTCGTTTCCCGGCACCAGGCGCAGCGAGCGTTCCGTGTCCGCAGGATAAAGACCGATCCGGCGCAGGGCGTCCAGATTCAGCTCGACCGCGTGGCGCTTTCCGCGCGGCGGGGTGGAAAAAAAGTGTGTAAACGCCCGCGTCCACCAGCGGCCGCGGCCGCTGACCCAGGGAGCGACCGCCCAGCGGCAGCCCGTCAGACGCGCCAGCCAGGCGCCGCGCGGATGTTCGGTCAGGTGTATCAAAAGATCGTAACGACGCTGGCGCAGGGTATGCAGCAACTGCCATTCGGCGGCGGCCTGCCCGGCTAGCCCTCGAGTTTTCCAGGCTCTGTCGATACAATGAACGAAGTCGATGGCAGGATGGAGCGTGAGCATTTCGGCGGTTTCCCGATAGACGAGCGCGTCGATGTCAACATGCGGCGCATGTGATTTCAGCACGCCAAATACGGGCGAAGTCAATAACACGTCGCCGTGATGCCGGAGTTTGATAACGAGCGCCCGCCGTATTGCGTCAAGCGGTACCGGATCTTTTACCATGTCCCGATTTTACCTGCTTCATGGCATGGCCGCCGGGCCTTTTGCCGGAGATTGGGCCAGAGGACGGCCGGAAACGGGAGGGCATGTTGAGGCGGATGAATGCATTGCGCATTGCGCGTACATGCCGAGCAACGCAGACAACAAGCTGGCAAGGAGACTTATGGAACGACTGAGCGTGGCGATCATCACCCAAAACGAGGCATCGAATATCGTGCCCTGCCTAGACAGCGTCGCCGGGCTGAGCGACGACATCATCGTCCTTGATTCGGGCAGCGTTGATGGCACGCAGGCGCTGTGCGCGGCGCGCGGCGTGCGCGTGTATGAAGAAGCCTGGCGCGGTTTTGGCAAGACCAAGCAGCGCGCCGTCGAACTGGCCCGCCACGACTGGGTGCTGAGTCTGGATGCCGACGAGCGCCTGACACCCGAACTGGCCGCAAGCATCCGCCAGGCGCTCGCCGCGCCGCAGTTTTCCGCCTACCGCTTCGCCCGCGCCAACAAGTTCCTCGGCCGCTACCTGCGCCACGGCGAAGGCTACCCCGACTGGAGCCTGCGCCTCTTCGACCGGCGGCGCGCCCGCTGGTCGGACGACGAAGTGCACGAAAAAGTCCTCTGCGATGCCCCCGTCGGCACGCTGGCCGGCGATCTGCTGCACGACTCGGCCGAATCGCTGGAAAACTACCTGAACAAGCAGAACCGTTACACCTCGCTGGGCGCGGGGATGGCCGACCCCGCGCAGGGCGCGCCGGTGCTGCGGCTGGTCGCCTCGCCGCTCGTGCGCTTCGTCAAGTTTTATTTTTTGCGCGGCGGCTTCCGCGACGGGCTGCCGGGGCTGGTGCATATCGCCATCGGTTGCTTCAACAGCTTCATGAAATACGCCAAGATCGTCGAACGGCAACAGCGGGCGCGGCGGGATTAAGGGATTACACGGATTCAGCGCCAGGCCGGCGACAACGGCGCATGGGTGCTTGCCCTGGGCGGCGGCCAGAAATGCTTGCACTTGCCGCAACGCTGACCGGTATCTGCCGCGCCATCGAAAACCCCTTGATATTCAATGCTCTGTAGCCCTAGTGAATAGGGCGCTTGCGGGCAGATGCCGCTGTAACCGGCGTAAATGCTGGGCTGCGGAGCAAGGGGTGCTGGAATGCTCATCTGTTGGGAAATGGTCGGGATGCGGGGGAAGGTTGGGGCGGCTTGAATTACTCGCTTATCTGGTCGTCCCTTCCATCCTCACCCTGCCTTCTCCGCTCCGCGTGAGCGGGGATTTTTGTCGGTGTTTTCTGGGCCAGCGCGGTTTCCACCCCAGCAAACGGTGGCATCGGGCGTACAGGTGTTTCGGGCCGAACTAACGGCGGCGGCGCATGGCCGCCTGCCTTGGCAAACGGTCGGCAATACTTGCACTTGCCGCAACGCTGGCCGGTGCACGCAGCACTGTCGAGAATCCTTGATACTCAATGCCCTGTAGCCCTAACGGCATCGTTAAAACGGACGGGCTGTCCGCATCGAAAATCCCTTGTTATTCAGTGGCCTACAGCCCTAGTAAAAAGGGAGTTTGCGGGCTGTTCGCGCTGGAAGACGCATGAATGCTGGACTACATGGAGCGCGCGGGTGCCATCGCGCGCTTCTTTTTGCCGTGCGGAAATACTGTCAGGCGAAAGAATATTATCGAGAAGAGTGCCCGCAATCCCGCGTATTTAGGGCGTTTGCCGGCAGGCGCCGCGGTAGCCCGCGTAAACACTGGGCTGCGCGGCAGGGGGTGTTGGAATACCCTATTCATAAGGGTTTCAGAGGTGGGGGGCTGGAAACGACCTGTTTATGCGCATTTCAGAGGCGAGTAGCCGGAAGCGCTCTGTTCATAGGTATTTCAGGGGGCACTTCGCGAAAAGGCCGTCAATACGTGGGCTTCAGGACAGCGCGGCATACCAAGCCGACCAGGAGAACGCAGCCGGAACATCCGAACAGTCCAGATGCCATGCCCGAACAGTGCGGGCGCTCGGCGCGCCTGCGCCCATTCAGCCTGCTCGCCGGTCTCCTTCTCGCCTTGCGGGAGAAGGTCGGGAAGGCTGAATTACTCGCCGCATCCGGGCAACCCACCTTCAATCTCGTCTTCTTCGCCTGCGGTAGGGGACGGCCGGAATGCCCGCGCCCGCGCCGCGCTCAGTAGAGGCTTGCTTCGCCTTCCGGGCGCGTTTTGAAGCGGCGGTGCACCCAGTAGTATTGCTCGGGCATGGTGCGGATTTGCGCTTCGATCATCTGGTTCATGCGCTGCGTGTCGGCTTCGACGTCGTTGCTGGGGAAGTCCGGCCAGGGGTCGCCGATTTCGAGGAGGTAGCCCTGGCTGCCGGGCAGGCGGCGGGTGACCGTGAAGAGTACGCGTGCTTTGGCGGCGCGCGCCAGGCGGGAGAGGCCGGTAATCGTGGCGGTCTGGATGCCGAAGAAGGGGACAAAAATCGAGTCGCGGCGGCCAAAGTCCATGTCCGGTAAGTAGTAAAACGGCCGCCCGGCGCGCATGGCTTTGATGGTGGCCAGCGCGCCGTCCTGCCGGGAAAGCAGCATCTGGTCGCGGAAGCGTTTGCGGCCGCGGTAGAGCAGCGCGTCGAAGACGGGATTTTTTTGCGCGGAGTAGATGCTCAGCGCGTCAAAGCGCATGGCGAGCGCGACGCCACCGGCATCCAGACCGACGAAGTGCGGCGCCAGCATGATGACGGGCTGGCCGGCATCAAGCAGGGCGCGGATTTTTTCTTCGCCATTGACGCGGATCAGCCGGTTTAAGCGTGCGGGGCGGCTCCACCAGAGCAGGCTGCGCTCGAACAGGCTTTGACCGAGCACGCGGAAATGCGCTTTGGCGAGCGCTTTTCTGGCGGCATCGTCGAGTTCGGGGAAACACAGCGCCAGATTGGTTTGCGCGATGCGCCGCCGTTGCGCGCCGAGTAGGAAAAAAAGCCGGCCGACGCCACTGCCCATAGCCGCCAGCAGCGGCTGCGGCAGGAAATGCAGCAGCCAAAGTAGGGTGACGGCAAGTTGACTGAGAAGTCGTTTAAGCATGGTCGCTGGAAGGTCTGTTTTCTGGATTCCGGACGGCGCTTCAATCGGCGCGGAAGGCAGTCTGAATGGCCGGAAGCGGCGCACAATTTTATAATGATCGAAGCCGGTACCGTTTTCAATGGAGAAAGCAAGCCATGAAGTCCCAGGAGGTGTTGAGTTATTTGCAGGAAAACCCGCAGTTTTTCGAGGAACATGCCGAACTGCTGTCGAACATTTCCATCCCGCACCCGCATAGCGGGCGGACGATTTCCATCACCGAGCGGCAGATGGTGAGCCTGCGCGAAAAGAACCGCAAGCTGGAAAATAAGCTGGGCGAACTGCTGCGCTTCGGTGAGGATAATGACGCGCTCAGCGACAAGGTGCATCGACTGGCCGTGGCGATGATTTCGGCGGCGACGCTGCAAGCAGTGCTGCATTCGCTCAATTTTTACCTGCGCGATGATTTCGGCGTGCCGTACTTTGCCTTGTGCTTCTGGGAGCGCCCCGACGCCATTGCCGAACTGCCGGAGTTTGTCGCTGTTAATCGCGCGCTGCGGCCGTTTGCCGAGACGCTGACGCAGCCTTATTGCGGTGCGGCGCCTGCGCATGATGCGGCGGCGTGGTTTGGCGAAAAGGCGCCGAAAGTTCGCTCGCAGGCGCTGGTTACGCTGCGTTCGGGCGGCGGCGCGATCGCCTTGCTGGCGCTCGGCAGTGAAGAGAGCGAGCATTTTTACGAAGATATGGGAACGCTCTACCTGGAACGGATCGGCGAAATGCTTTCGGCGGCGCTGGTTCGTGTGCAACGCTTTGCCTAGAGGGGACGCGGCGGATAAGGCAGCCGCAGGCGGGTCGGTGGCCGGAACGATGGCCGCCTCCGACGCCGGCACGAACACGAATCGTTCGGATGAAGCCGGCGGGGCGGCGCTGATCGAAGCCTATCTCGACGAATTGGCGCAGCAGCGCCGGCAGTCACCGCTGACGGTAGCCAGCTATCGGCGCGATCTGGAGGCGTTGCGTCGCCTGCATGCTGATCTTGCCCAATCATCGGGCGGTTTGCTTGCCTTGCAGGCGCATCATGTCCGGCGCTTTGTGGTGCAGCTGCACGCACGCGGACTGTCCGGCCGCTCGCTGGCGCGCACCCTGTCGGCCTGGCGCGGCTTCTATCGCTGGCTGGGGCGGCGCGGCGAGATTGCCGCCAATCCGGTCGAGGGCGTGCGCGCGCCAAAAAGCGACAGAGGGTTGCCCAAGGCGTTGTCGACGGACGAGGCGAGCCGATTATTGGCGCGCGAGGTCGATATGCTTCTGGAAATCCGCGATCAGGCGATGTTTGAGCTGTGCTATTCATCCGGTTTGCGCTTGTCCGAATTGGCGGCGCTGGATATGGATGGTGTGCCCGATCTGTTGGCGGGAGAAATCCGGGTGCTGGGCAAACGCCGCAAGGAGCGGATGGTGCCGGTCGGGCGTTTTGCGCGCGAGGCGGTGAGCCGCTGGGTGCAGCAGCGCAGCCAGTTGGCGCGCCCCGGAGAAACGGCTTTGTTCGTCAGCCGGCGCGGCGGGCGTATCAGCATGCGGATGATCGAGATTTGCCTGCAACGCCTGGCAGTCAAACAGGGAATGCCGGTCGGTGTGCATCCGCATATGTTGCGGCATTCCTTTGCAACGCATATTTTGCAGTCTTCGGGCGACTTGCGCGCCGTGCAGGAGATGCTCGGCCACGCCAGTATTGCCTCGACGCAGGTGTACACGCATCTTGATTTCCAGTATCTCTCCAGGGTTTATGATGGCGCACATCCGCGCGCTAAACGGGATGGAACGGCGGGCGAGACGCGGCAAGAGACGCACGATAAAGCGCAGGATGCGGCGCAAGACGGTCAACGGGGCGCCAAACAGTGCGGCGCGCAAGATGATAGCGGTGCAAAATTCAATTTGCCCTGATGGCGGGCTTATGCTAAAAATAAAGCCGCGATCACTCTGCCTTGAGGGGCCCGGACTGTAGGGGCCGGGCGGTACGATATAAGAACTTTCGACGGACTTATGATTTTTTCCCTTTTCAAGAAGTCATCAAAAACAACAGCCCCGGAAGCTGCCATTCAGAACAGGGAAGCGCAAAATCCGGAGGCTGACACTGCGGATGTGGAAAATTCCGGTTTCTCGGATTTTGCTCCCGATGAAAGCCAGGGAAGCATTCTTGTCGAAGAAGATAGCTCCCATGCCGATGCGGATGCCGAAGAGGCGGCGATGCTGTACGCCAACCGCCAGAACGACGAGGCGCGAAGCGTGCTGGAAGAGGCTATCCGGCATCGTAGACGCGAGGCCGGCGAATGGCTGTGGCGAATGCTGTTTGATCTGTATCGGATTATCGGCGATCACAAGGCCTTTGACGCGATGGGCATCGAATATGCGAAAGCCTTTGAAAAATCGCCCCCGGTCTGGCGCGGGGAAACCAGTAGCCAGCCGGCGTCATCGGCGCTTGTTGGCGGCATGAACTTCAACGGCGATCTGGTCGGGTCAAACAAACCTGCATTCGCGTCGATCCGTCAGGCGCTGGAAAAAAGGAAGCGTCTGCGTATCGATTTTTCACGGACGCGACAGGCTGATGCGGCAGGTTGCGCCAGCCTGCTGGCGCTGATCCAGGAAGCCCGGCAGAAGCAAAAAGAGATCGATTTACTGGGCGTGGATTCGTTGGCAAGTCTCTTGCAGGCGCGGCTTGTTCCAGGCGAAGCGAAAGAGCAGGAATCCTGGCTTTTGTTTCTTGAGTTATGCCAGCGTCAGGGAAAACAGGAACTCTTTGAAAATACGGCCATCGATTACGCCGTGACCTTTGAGTTATCACCGCCCTCATGGGACGAAACGCGCGTCGCCGCGTCCAGGCGGCCGGCAGAGACCGCCGAAGACGAAGATAAAAATGTCGAGCAGGAAACGCCGGCCAATGCCTATGTGCTGGAAGGCGACGTGCGCGGCGTGCGTTTTGACGACTTCGGCGAATTTGCCGAGGCGCATGAGAATATTATGGTCGATTGTACCCGCCTGGTCTGCATGGATTTTGTCAGTGCCGGCGTGCTGGCCAATATTTTGGCGGGACTTAAGCGCCAGGGGAGGTCGATCGTTCTGTATCAGCCTAACTATATGGTTGCCGGCCTGTTCCGCGTACTTGGCCTGAATGCCTCGGCGCGGATAATCTTGCCTAAACCCTGACTGATTGCGAGCGTGTCATGGAGCAGTATCACGGTACGACGATTCTTTCTGTGCGCCGCGGCAACCAGGTTGCCATGGGCGGCGACGGCCAGGTGACGCTGGGAAATATCGTTATCAAAGCGAGTGCGCGCAAGGTGCGCAGAATTTATCAGGAGCGCATTCTCGCCGGGTTCGCCGGCGGCACGGCCGATGCTTTTACTCTGTTTGAACGCTTCGAGGCCAAGCTGGACAAGCATCAGGGGAACTTGCTGCGTTCGGCCGTCGAGCTGGCTAAGGACTGGCGCAGTGATCGTGCTTTGCGCCGCCTGGAAGCGATGCTGGCCGTTGCCGACCGCGAGCATTCTCTGATCATTACCGGCAATGGCGATGTGCTGGAGCCGGAACAAGGCATTGTCGCCATCGGTTCGGGCGGCGCGTATGCCCAGTCGGCTGCGCGGGCGTTGCTCGAGAATACTGATTTTGCACCTGTCGAAGTTGTGCGCAGATCGCTTGAGATCGCCGGCGATCTGTGTATCTACACGAATCGGAATTTCACCATCGAAGCGTTGGATTGAGCCGTGCTCCGCATTGACACGGCACCTGCTCCGGCATTGGCATTTGCCTGCTCCGCTATTTGCACTGCGCAGGGCTTCGTTCATTTTCAACTCTCTTGTTTTGTTGATTGCTGTCTATGCCAAACACCATGCAGATGACGCCGCAGGAAATCGTTCACGAACTCGACAAACACATCGTCGGACAGGATCAGGCCAAGAAGGCTGTCGCCATTGCCTTACGCAACCGCTGGCGGCGCGCACAGGTGGCCGAGCCGTTGCGCCAGGAAATTACGCCCAAGAATATTTTGATGATTGGGCCGACGGGCGTTGGCAAAACGGAAATCGCACGGCGTCTGGCGCGGCTGGCCAATGCCCCGTTCATCAAGGTTGAGGCGACGAAGTTTACCGAGGTCGGTTATGTCGGACGCGATGTCGAAACGATCATCCGTGATCTGGCCGAGATTGCCGTTAAGAGCGGGCGCGAACAGGCGATGAAGGCCGTGCGTGCGCGCGCCGAGGATGCGGCCGAGGATCGCATCCTGGATGTCTTGCTGCCGCCGGCGCGAAGCGGCGCTGTCAGTGACGGCGCGATGGATGATGAGAACGCCACGCGCCAGAAATTCCGCAAACGTTTGCGGGAAGGCGCGCTCGATGACAAGGAAATCGAGATCGAAGTGGATGGCCCGTCCATACAAGCGGAGATTTTTGCGCCGCCGGGCATGGAAGAGTTGACCTCGCAGATTCAGGGCATGTTTCAGAACATGGGTAGCGGACGCAAAAAAACACGTAAGCTGCGTATTGCCGAAGCGCGCAAGCTGCTGGTTGATGAAGAAGCTGCCAAGCTGGTTAATGATGAGGAAGTCAAGCTGGCCGCTGTCAGTAATGTCGAACAGAACGGCATTGTCTTTCTTGACGAGATCGACAAGATCGCTTCGCGTAGTGAAGTGGGCGGCGCCGATGTTTCCAGGCAGGGCGTGCAGCGGGATTTGCTGCCTCTGGTCGAAGGGACGACAGTATCGACTAAATACGGCATGATCCGTACCGATCACATTCTGTTTATCGCCAGCGGTGCCTTCCATTTGTCCAAACCTTCGGATCTGATTCCGGAACTTCAGGGGCGCTTTCCGATCCGGGTGGAGCTGGAGTCGCTGTCAGTCGGCGATTTCGAGCGTATCCTGACGCAGACCGACGCGTGCCTGACCATACAGTATCAGGCTTTGATGGCGACCGAGGGGCTGGCGCTGGAATTTATTCCGGATGGCATCCGGCGCATGGCCGAGGTGGCCTGGTCGGTCAATGAGCGGATGGAAAATATCGGTGCGCGTCGTTTGTATACGGTCATCGAACGGCTTTTGGAAGAAGTATCGTTTTCCGCGGGCAATGCCGGGCAGGCAAAGCATGTCCGCATTGATGCGGCGTATGTCGATGCGCGCCTTGCCGATCTGTCTCAAAATGAGGATTTGTCCCGCTACGTGCTTTGATCTAGGTCGTGATTCGGCCGATTGAACCGTTGTGAGCATTCCGGGTCGTCATTGGGGCGCACGGCCGATCTTATGGCAATGCAGCCGGCGTCCTCCGGCTAAGTTAGGCGAGCAGGGCAGAAATCGATTGTCGGGCAGACAGGCATCGCTAATCCGTGCATCGTAATCAGCTTGCGAAGCGGCTGTAGGGTTTATACTATCCGCCGAGATAGTATTTTTTGGAGCTGATTTTGTGAGTTCTCCTGATGATCTGATCAAGAATATTCGCAGCGGCAAGCTGGATAATGTGCGCGCCCTGCTGAATGCCGGCGTTTCCGTTGATATCGACGGCAGCCATGGTCAGCCGGGGCTGCCGATGGCGATGGCCTGCTTTCTTGGGCATGTGGCTATCGTCAAAGAGCTTGTTCGATATGGCGCCAAGGTGAATCTGGCTGATAACAGCATTTCGACATCCCCGTTATCCATGGCGTTGCGGGGTAATAAACGGGATGTCGTCAGGCTCTTGATCGAACTTGGCGTCAAAGTGCCGGAGAGTATGCAAGGCAGCCTGAACGTCGAAGAGCTGGCGCTCCTCCGGCAAAGGGAAAAACTGACGCCGAATGTAGAGGCGCGTCGCAGCAGCTCGGCCATTGAGGAAATTGATATGGTCGGCTGCTACGGGACGGACACGGGAACGTTGGAAGCAGATGTGATGCGCATGGCCCGTGAAATGGCCGCCAGGAAAAAGTTGCGTTAAACAGGGCGTGTAGGCCTGACCAATCGGTGGTCATCAATCGGTTCCCGTCCGCTGATCATGAAAAAGCCCCGCTTTGTGCGGGGCTTTTTGCTGTGCTGATGAATGCTGACGCGCATCAGCAGCAATCGTGCGGAATCAGCAATAATCGGCCCAGTTGATCCCGCGCATATCGCCGGTTTTTTCAAACTGACGATGCATGCCGTAGGCCATGCTGAGCGAGAACGGCTGATGGTTGACCTTCTTGATACGTCCCATGTAGTCGCGCAGCTGATCCTTGAAGTCCGGATGCACGCAGTTGTTGATGATCAGTTCGGCGCGTTGCAGCGGATCCTTGCCGCGCAGATCGGCCACGCCTTGCTCGGTGACGACGACGCAAACCGAGTGTTCGCTATGATCCAAGTGTGAGACGAATGGAACGACGGCCGAGATCTTGCCGCCTTTGGCGGTTGACGGGCACGAGAAGATCGAGAGGTAGGCTGCGCGGGTGAAGTCGCCCGAACCGCCGATGCCGTTCATCATCGTCTTGCCCATCACGTGCGTAGAGTTGACGTTACCGGCCAGGTCGAATTCGATGGCCGTGTTCATCGAAATGACGCCGATGCGGCGGATGATTTCCGGGTTGTTGGAAATTTCCTGCGGGCGTAGCAGGAGGTGGCGCTTGTAGAAATCCAGATCGTCGATGACTTTCTTCATCGCATCATGGCTGAGCGTCAGCGCAGTTGTCGAGGCGAATGAGCAACGGCCGGCCTCAATCAGCGGAATGACGGAATCCTGTAGCACTTCGGTATACATCTGGAAGGTCGGAATATCCTTGCTCTTGCCGATGGCGGCGAGTACGGCATTGGCGATGTTGCCGACGCCCGACTGCAACGGCAGGAAGGATTTCGGAATACGGCCGGCTTTCATTTCCCCGACCAGGAAGTCAGCAACGTTCTGGCCGATTTTGTCGGTTTCCGGCGTGGAAGGATCAAAGCCGCCGGTTTCATCCTGCTGATTGTTCAGCACTACGGCAACGATTTTTTTCGGATCGATGACGCAGATCGGCGAGCCAACCCGATCGGAAGCCGAGTAAATCGGGATTTCGCGGCGGAAGGGTGGATCCTGCGGTTCGAGAATGTCGTGCAAGCCGAGCAGGGTGGCCGGATGCGCGGAGTTGAGTTCGAGGATGATTTTTTCCGCGTGCGCCAGATAGGTTGGCGCGGCGCCGATCGAGGTCGTCAGGACAACGCCGCCGCCGGCGAGAATGTCGCACACTTCGACGACGGCCCAGTCGACTTTACCCAATGCACCGTAACGCATGGTTTGCGGCCATACGGAAAGGTGCATGTCGACATAGTGCACCGCGCCGGCGTTGATCTGCTTGCGCAGGTTGGGGTTGCCCATATAGGGGGTGCGGAAAGCAATGGCCTCGGCTTCCGACAATGCGCCGTCGAGCGATTTGCCGGTCGATGCGCCCGTCAGAACGCTGATTTTGAAGGGACGGCCCGCGTCGTGTTCGCGCTTGGCCTTTTGCGCCAGTGCGGCGGGAACGGCCTTGGCCGCGCCGGCCGCCGTAAAACCGCTAAAACCGATTTTTTGACCATCCTTGATCAATTCAGCCGCTTCTTCAGCAGTGAGAACCGGGAAAGGTAGTGCCATTTCGAAAACTCCTTTTTATTTAGATAAATAAACAGCCAGCCTGATAATAGATCCGACAGGCTGAAAGGAAATTTGCCACGGGAAACAACGAAAAAACAACGCGGAAATAGTAGCGCATGGGGGCAGCACCGCGGCTTCGGCTTTCCACATATTTACCCATTCCTGACGGGCGAGAAACGCGGCCGGAAAGGCGGCGGGGAGATGCCGTGAGTTTTTTTATCTGCGGGCATTCCGGCAAGGCAAATCGCGCCCGGCAAATAATCAGTCAAACGGCGTGGGAAATGGACCAGAAAACATAAAATTCCCGGGGATCCCCGTGGATAAAGGAGCTCCGAGCATCAAAAAACATAAACTGGTTTATTTAACGTTCTTTGCTGTCGATAATCAGAGTGACCGGCCCGTCGTTGATCAGGGCGACTTGCATGTTGGCGCCGAAGATACCCGCCTGGATCGGGCGTCCCAGCTCGATTTCCAGGCAGCGCAGAAAATATTCAAATTGCGGCTGCGCCACTTCCGGCCGTGCGGCACGGTTCCAGGAAGGGCGATTGCCTTTTTTGACCGAAGCGAACAGGGTGAATTGACTGACTACCAGAATCTCGCCGCCGACATCGCGCACGCTGCGGTTCATCACGCCTGCTTCGTCATCAAAAATGCGCAGGCCGGTGAGCTTGGCCGAGAGCCAGCGGGCATCTTCTTCGCCGTCGCCATCCTCACAGCCGACGAGTACCAGTAGCCCTTGCCCAATGCGGCCCACGACGCCGCCGAACGCATCGACCTGCGCCTCGCGTACCCGCTGCACGACGGCTCTCATGGCTCAGCCTGCTCGGGTGAAAGCGCGTCGGAGTCCTTCGGCAGCCAGTGTATGGCGTATACCGGAACTTCCGGCTGTAGGGTGACATGCTCGATACCGGCGTGGAGCAGCGTGTGCTGCGCCTCGGCCAGCGTTTCCGCCCAGGTATCGAGCGAGTTGACCACCAGGTGTGCGGACAAGGCGATGCGGTTCGACGACAGGGTCCAGATATGCAGATCATGCACAGAGACAACGCCGGGTACGGCCGCTAGCGTGTGGCCGATCTTTTCAACGGAAAGATGCTCCGGAACGCCTTCCAGCAAAGCCTGGACAATTTCACGTAGCAGGCGCAGGCTGGAGAAAAGGATCAGACCGCAAATCAGCAGGGAAAGCAGCGGATCGATCGGCATCCAGCCGACCCACCAAATCACCGCCCCGGCAACGAGCGCGGCGACTGAGCCGAGCAGGTCGCCCAGCACATGCAGCAAGGCGCCGCGCGTATTCATCGTCTGTTCGCCGTGCATCAGCAGCGCGGCGGCGCCGATATTCACGAACAGACCGACGATGGCAACCAGCGTCACCGTTTCTCCGTGAATCGTCGTTGGTTCAAGCAACCGGCGCACGGCGGCGACCGCAATGCCGACGACGATCAACGCCATGAAAAGAACGTTGCCCAGCGCCGCCAAAGTCTCGACGCGCCCCAGCCCATAGGTATGCTGGCGCGAGGGTGGGCGTTGCGCCAGTTTGGCGGCGACGGCGGCCAATCCCAGCGAAGCGCTGTCGGTCAGCATGTGGCCGGCATCGCCCAGCAGCGCAAGCGAACCGGACCACAGGCCGGCAAATGCTTCGACGCCGGCAAAGCCCAGCGTCAATGTCAGGGCTGCGATCAGGCGCGGGCCGACATCCGCGCCATGATGGTGGTGATGCGCATGCCCGCCAATGTGAGAATGATGATGTGCATCGCTCATGATGAGACCATTATAGCCCCATGCGCTGAAGGTCAGTTTTGCACGCTGGGCTTAGGCAGCTTATCGATGAACGGGCGATCGTTTAAGCCTCATGTCGGCGTCGACATTTGCGGTGATTGCGCCTGCCGTTTGGGGAGGGTGATACCATTGCGCCCGTATTTTTTAAGGACGGCGCGATTATCATCGTTGGCTAGTGGCAGTGAACACGGAAGGTTATTAGATCATCATGTCTGCGCAGCAGGAAGCTAAAGGTTCAATCCAGGTAATTGAGCGGATGATGTCTCTGCTTGATGCGCTTTCGGAAAGTAGTGAGCCGGCGACACTCAAGGCGCTGGTACAGCGTACGGGATTACATCCGTCGACAGCGCATCGCATCCTTGCTGTCATGTGCCACGCGCGGCTGGTCAGACGCCATGGAAATGGGGCGTATACGTTGGGCATGCGTTTGCTCGAATTGGGCAGTATCGTCAAGTCGCGCATTGAGATCGGGGCGATTGCCCGGCCGTTCATGCAAGCGCTGCACAAAGAGATCGGCGAGGTCATCAATCTCGCCATTCGCGACCGTGATGAAGTGGTGTATGTCGAGCGCACCTCGGGCGGGCAGTCGCTGGTGCGCGTCGTCTATCTGGTCGGATCGCGCGCACCGCTGCATCTGACTTCGCTCGGCAAACTGTTTCTGGCCGCCGATACGCCGGAGGAAGTGCATGCTTATGCCGAACGCACGGGATTACCCGGCAAGACCTTCTACTCGCTGACCCATCTCGAAGCCTTGGAAAAAGACCTCGATAAAGTACGCAGCACCGGTATTGCCTACGATGTCGAGGAAGCGGAAATTGGTCTGCGTTGCATTGCTACGCCGATTTTCGATAGCGAGGGTGAAATCGCCGCCGGCCTGTCGATTTCGGCGCCCACAGACCGTCAGCGGTATGACTGGGAGCTTGAGCTCAAGCGGACGGCGGATGCGATTTCATATGCGATCGGCTATCGTCCGCAAACGCTGGTTTAGCTGGCGTTGCCAGATGCGGCGAGGGCGCGTGCCGTGTCACGTTGTTGTGTGTATTCCATCCAGCGCTTGATGCGGTTCGCATCGCCGACGCGCGTCAGCTTGCCTGCCGAATCAAGCAGAACGATAACGACGGGTTTGTCGGTCAGCCAGGCCTGCATGACCAGGCAGCGGCCGGCTTCGTGGATATAGCCCGTTTTCGATAGCCCGACCGCCCAGTCGGAATGGCTAACCAGCGGGTTGGTGTTGCGGAATGTCAATGACTGTCCGCTGACGTCGACAGATGCCTCGGCCGTCGTCGACCATGCGCGGATCAACGGGTAGCGATAAGCGGCGGCGACCATGCGTGCCAAATCGTGTGCCGTGGAGACATTAGCGCTGCTCAGTCCGGTGGGGTCGTCAAAGCGCGTATGGTGCATGCCCAAGGCGTTTGCCTTGGCGTTCATCGCCGTAATAAACGCCGGCATACCGCCCGGATAGTGTCTGGCCAGGGCATGCGCCGCACGGTTTTCGGAAGACATCAGCGCCAGTAGCAATGCCGTTTCACGGCTGATCGACAGCCCGACCGGCAGACGCGAGCGGCTGCCGCGTAAAGAGTCGATATCGTCTTCGTCGATTGAAATCATGGCTTGTAAATCGGGTGCGCCATCCAGCACGACCATGGCGGTCATCAGCTTGGTGATCGAAGCGATCGGCGTAATTTCGTTGGCGTTTTTCTGAAAAAGCGCGTTTCCCGTTTTCTGGTCAAAAACCAGCGCCGATGCGGAATTCACGGCAAGATGCTGGGAAACCTGCCATTGCTCGGCAGCTTGCGCCAGTGAGCGGTGCGGGAAGCGGGATTTCACGACGCGCTTTGCCGAGCGGGAAAATTTTTCCGCGTGTTTTGCCAGACGCGCCCGTGATTTTGTCATGGAGCGGACGGAACGGGCGGGCACCGTAGTTTTGGCCTGTTTCGTCGCGGACGACTGAACTTTCGCTAAGGTTTTTCCTGCCTGCTTGGCGGGGAGCGCTGCGTTTCGGGCGGGCGCCTTGCGTACCGAGACCGTGAAATTGGCCGATTGTTTATTGGCCTGTTTGGATTGTTTGGCGTGTGGTGCGGATGAACTCTTTTTGATTTTTTGCGCTACGGGGCGTTGTTTGCCCTTATTTGCGGGCGCGGCGGCCACTAAGGTCGCGCCGCTGTACATCAGAATGATGGACAGTAGGGTGGGTCCCAACTTTGAGCGCACGGTGCCTTCTCCTTCCTCGCGCAAAATCCTATAAATTCGGAGCATTTCTGGAAAATGCTAAAGATATTAAAAAACATAAAGCTAAGAGTGTTAGCTAATATAAAGCATTAAATAAAAAATGCAACTTCTTTCTGTGCGGAAATTAAAAAAATTCTTGGGAGCTAAATTGTGTAATACGTGCCCGTAGAAAAAATTCGATGTGATGCATCTCTCTCAATCTAAGAGCTTATTGATTTTCTAGCATGATCTATACTCATAACAGGACGTCGCGCTCCTTGGATTTTTTGTAGTAATTGATTTAACCTGTACCACCGGTTTGTTTCACTACTTCCATCAGGCTTGGAAGATCAAGATCGTCCTTGCCGGCGGTGAAGGATTGTGTCTCTGAAAGATTGCATGTTCGTTTTTCATTTAATCCTGTAGAAGAGAGAGTGCCACTATGAATCAGACTGTTGCAATCAATGCCCCTGAATATGTCAAACATGAGGGACTCAAAAAATGGGTCGCCGAGATCGCTGCCCTGACGACGCCTGAACGGGTTGTGTGGGCCGACGGGTCTCAGGAAGAATATGATCGCCTGTGTCAGGAACTGGTTGATGCCGGCACCTTTGTCAAACTGAAAAAACGCAAGAATTCTTTTTTGGCGTGTTCTGATCCTTCCGATGTTGCACGCGTCGAAGATCGAACCTTTATTTGCTCTGAAAAACAGGAAGACGCAGGCCCTACCAATAACTGGGAAGATCCGAAAAAGATGCGCGAAACCCTGAATGGCCTGTTCAAGGGCTGCATGAAGGGGCGCACTATGTATGTGATTCCGTTCTCGATGGGTCCGCTCGGTTCGCCGATTGCCCAAATCGGCTTTGAGATCACCGACTCAGCCTACGTCGTTGTCAATATGCGCATCATGACGCGCATGGGTAAGGATATTTTTCCGATTCTCGGAACGGATGGTGCGTTCGTGCCGTGTGTACATTCGATCGGTGCGCCAAAAGCGCCGGGACAGAAGGATCCGAGGTGGCCATGCAACCCGACGACCAAGTATATCGTCCACTATCCAGAAACCCGTGAAATCTGGTCATACGGCTCAGGCTATGGCGGCAATGCGCTGCTCGGTAAAAAATGCCTCGCCCTGCGCATCGCTTCCTCAATGGCGCGCAAGGATGGCTGGCTGGCCGAGCATATGCTGATCCTCGGCGTCGAATCGCCGGAGGGCAAGAAGCATTATGTGGCCGCTGCTTTTCCGTCGGCCTGTGGCAAGACCAATTTTGCCATGCTGATTCCGCCTGCCGGGCTGAAGGGCTGGAAGATCACGACGATTGGCGACGATATCGCCTGGATTAAGCCGCGTAAGGATAAGGATGGCATCACGCGGTTCTATGCGATCAATCCGGAAGCCGGTTTCTTTGGCGTTGCGCCCGGTACCAGTGACAAAACCAATTACAATGCCATGGCTTCACTGGCCGAAAATACCATCTTCACCAACGTAGCGCTGACCGATGACGGCGATGTCTGGTGGGAAGGCATGGGGCCCGCGCCGGCACACGCCATTGACTGGCAGGGCAATGATTGGACGCCTGAAATTGCTAAAGAAAAGGGGGTCAAAGCGGCGCATCCGAACTCGCGCTTTACCGCGCCGGCTTCGCAATGTCCGTGTATTGACAAGGATTGGTCGAATGGTGACGGCGTTCCGATTTCGGCGTTTATTTTCGGCGGGCGTCGCGCATCGACCGTGCCGCTGGTTTGTCAAAGCGCTGACTGGGATCACGGCGTCTATATCGCCGCGACGCTGGGTTCAGAAACGACAGCCGCTGCTTTTGGCGCACAGGGCGTAGTTCGCCGCGATCCGTTCGCCATGCTGCCGTTCTGCGGCTATCATATGGCGGATTACTATAACCACTGGTTGCAGATGGGTTCGGTCACGACGAAACGCGTGCCGATTTTTATGGTCAACTGGTTCCGCACGGATGAAAAAGGCAATTTCGTCTGGCCGGGTTTCGGCGATAATGCGCGCGTCCTCAAGTGGATCATCGAACGTTGCGAGGGCAAGATCGGCGGTGTCGAGACTGTGCTTGGCACAATGCCTAACTATGAGGATATCGACTGGACGGGACTGGATTTTTCGAAGGAGCAGTTCAACAACGTCACTAAGCTCGACAAAGAAACCTGGTTGTCCGAACTCGCCGGCGTCAAGGAATGGTTCGCCAAGATGGGGCCCAAGCTGCCGGCTAAACTCGCGGCGATCCGCGATGCATTTGAAACGAAGTTTAAAAATTCTTAAAGTGTTTTTGGTTCTGTCCAAAAAGCCGCCTGCGGGCGGCTTTTTCATTCTAGGAAATTTTTTCTTAAAGAAGTTGCTATGCACCGTTGATGTGCTACCGGGTGCGGGGCAAAGCGATGCGCATCTAATGCTCTCCCGCCGGCATTATCCGGTTTCGCCGGGTGTGCTACTGACCAGCAGTCCTTTGAGTACCGGCGAAACGAATTCTCGCCGTGCCAGAACGTAAACGATGATAAATGTCGAGATAATGAATGCGGTGGCCGAGACCATCCAGGACATGACTGCCATGCCAAAATAATAGGCGCGCAGTCCCCGGTTGAAATCGTTGCCGGCGCACGTATTGACGGCAGCGAATTTTAGGGAGAAATGTTCGATTTCTTCCTCGCTCGGCATCTGCGGCACCGAGCCGAGCGTAATTAGCAGCAGGTTAAACTGACGTAGCGCCCAGGTGAATTTGAAATAGGCCAGAACGAATATGCCGAACAAGATTAATAGCTTCAATTCCGCCACCTCACGCGAAGGGGCGCGCGCAAAAGGCAGCTCCGAGGCCATGGCAATGAGTTGGTCAAGGGCGCCGAGCGCGGCGAACAAGGCGCCGATGATATAGATCGAAGTGTTGGCGTAGTAGGAAATGCTTTGCAGCAGGTTGCCGATCAGCGAACTGTCGATGATGCGCTGTTCGCGCTGCACCATCGCTCTTCCCCAGGCAAGGCGCAGTTTATTGGCTTCCCCGTGCAGGGTCGCATAGCCCAGCCAGCCATAGTTGATGATCAGTTCGATACCAATCCAGCAAGCTAAAAACCATGCCAGGCCAATCCAGTCGAGTAGGGAAAACTTTGCCAGTAATTCAGTAATAACGTTGATGTTCTGCATATTCTAAAAATATCTAACTTATTCTTTCCCCGAAAGTTGGCGGGATCATCACGATTGAATCTGTTTCGTGATTTCGTTGTGTGAATTGGCCTGTATTTATTGCGCTGTAGATGTTTATCTTGTCCGGCGAAGCTCAAGAAAATTGCCGGCCGAAAAATACGGCAAATGCGGCCTCGGATGCTGCATAAAAACGCTGGCGTTCGTTGGACTATAGGTGCGGAGCGCTCGAGGCGGATCTGTCGGAATGCCCCTCGCGTCCCTGATAAAAAAGGCTTGCTGACCGCAAGCCCTTTTCGTATTGCCTGATTCTGGTATCGCTTATTTTTTCTTTCTTCCTTTGGCTGCAACCGTCGCTTTAAAGGTTGCGCCTGGCGTGAATTTTGGAATAACCGTAGCGGGAATTTTGATTTTCTCGCCGGTTCTCGGGTTCTTGCCTTCGCGCGCGGCGCGTGCCGTGGATTTAAAGGTGCCGAACCCGACGAGGCTGACGCTATCGCCTTTGGCGACGGCCTGCACAATCGTCTGAATCACGGCATCCAGCGCCTGACCGGAAGCCGCTTTGGATAGTTCGCTTTTAGCGGCGATTGCATCAATCAATTCAGATTTGTTCATAGTATCTCCTATTGATGATTGGCGAGAGTCCGATAGGACCTCTGGCGCGATTCTGGCATTTTATATGTCCGATGGAAAGGGCATATCCGCGGGTTCCGGGGGAAAAAACGAAAAAAGAACAAATTTTTATGGTTTTTGTGACTTATTTCCTTGTTTTCTGCCGGCCAGCAAAGGTTTGAGGAATGCCCCCGTATAGCTATTTTTGACGCGTGCGATGGTCTCCGGCGAACCGGCGGCAAGAATTCTGCCGCCGCCTGCACCGCCTTCCGGGCCGAGGTCAACGATCCAGTCAGCGGTTTTGATCACGTCCAGATTATGTTCGATGACGACGACGGTATTGCCGTTATCGGCGAGGCGATGCAGCACGCGCAGGAGCATTTCGATATCCTGGAAGTGCAGGCCGGTCGTCGGCTCGTCAAGAATGTACAGTGTGCGTCCGGTATCGCGCTTGGACAGTTCGAGCGCCAGCTTGACGCGTTGCGCTTCGCCGCCGGAAAGCGTCGTTGCGCTTTGCCCCAGCGTGATATAGGAAAGGCCGACGTCCATCAACGTTTGCAGTTTGCGCGCCACGACGGGCACGGCGTCGAAAAATTCACGCGCCTGCTCGACCGTCATTTGCAACACTTCGTGAATGTTTTTGCCCTTATAGCGGATTTCCAGCGTCTCGCGGTTGTAACGCTGGCCGTGGCAAATGTCGCAGGCGACGTAAATATCGGGCAGGAAATGCATTTCAACAGTCACGACGCCGTCCCCCTGGCAGGCCTCGCAGCGCCCTCCCTTGACGTTGAAAGAAAAACGTCCCGGCGCGTAGCCGCGCGCACGCGATTCGGGCACGCCGGCGAACAGCTCGCGGATCGGCGTCAGCAGGCCGGTATAGGTGGCCGGGTTGGAGCGCGGCGTGCGGCCGATCGGCGACTGGTCGACATTGATGACCTTGTCGAATTGATCGAGGCCGATGATGGCGTCGTGTTCGGCCGGGTCGAGTGTCGAACCGTAGAGATGCTTCGCGGCGGCGGCGTAGAGCGTATCGTTGACCAGTGTCGACTTGCCGGAGCCGGAAACGCCGGTGATGCAGGTGAACAAGCCAACAGGCAGTTCCAGTGTAATGTTTTTCAGATTATTGCCGCGCGCGCCGACGATCTTCAGCCAATGTTCGGGGTCAGGCCTGCGCGGTGAGCCGGGCGATTCGATACGGCGGCGGCCGGAGAGATAGTCGCCCGTGAGCGAAGCCGGATTGGCGGAAATTTCGGCGGGGGTGCCTTGCGCAACGACGGCGCCGCCATGTACGCCCGCACCGGGACCGATATCGACGACGTAATCGGCGCAATGAATGGCGTCTTCGTCATGCTCGACGACGATCACCGTATTGCCAATGTCGCGCAGGCGTTCTAGCGTCTCCAACAGACGACGGTTATCGCGCTGATGCAAGCCGATTGACGGTTCGTCGAGTACGTACATGACACCGGTCAGTCCGGAGCCAATCTGCGAGGCCAGGCGAATACGCTGTGCTTCGCCGCCGGAGAGCGTTTCCGCCGAACGGTCGAGCGACAGGTAATCCAGGCCGACATTAATAAGAAACTGTAAGCGGCTAATAATTTCCTTGAGGACCTTTTCGGCAATCTGCGCCTTATTGCCCGCCAAAACGAGGTGACGAAAGTAGTGGTGCGTGTCAGTCAGCGTCAGGCGGTTAATATCATGCAGCGTCAGCGCTTCCTCGCCTTCGCCGATACGTACATGGCGCGCCTCGCGGCATAGCCGTGCGCCGCCGCATTCGGGGCAAATCTGGTCGCTGATATATTTGGCCAGGTCTTCCCGTGCGCCGGGGGAACTGCTTTCCCGATAACGCCGTGCGTAGTTGTTGACGATGCCTTCAAATGGATGAGTTTTGTCGTAATGTCTGCCGCCGAAATCGCTGATGTAGCGGAAGCGAATCGACTCGCCGTTAGAACCGTACAGAATGGCGTTGCGGATTTTTTCCGGCAATCGATTGAATGGCGTTTCTACGTCAAAGCCGTAGTGTTCGGCCAGCGCCATCGTAAACTGGAAATAAAAATGGCTTTTCCTGTCCCAGCCGCGGATGGCGCCGGCGGCCAGCGAAAGCTCCGGGTTGGCGACGATCCGCTTGGGGTCAAAGAACTGGATGACGCCCAGCCCATCGCACTTCGGACAGGCGCCTACCGGGTTGTTGAACGAGAACAGCCGTGGTTCGAGTTCAGGCAGCGAATAAGAGCAAATCGGGCAGGCAAAGCGGGCGGAAAACAGGTGTTCCCGTCCGCTATCCATTTCCAGCGCAATGGCGCGACCGTCGGCCTGGCGTAGCGCGGTTTCAAAGGATTCGGCCAGGCGCTGGCGCAGATCGTCGCGTACTTTCAGGCGGTCGACGACGACATCAATCGTATGTTTTTTCGTTTTGGCAAGCTTGGGCAGCGCGTCGATTTCATGGATTTCGCCATCAATACGCAGGCGCGCGAACCCCTGCGCGCGTAATTCGGCGAACAGTTCCTGCTGTTCGCCTTTGCGATTGGCGACCACCGGCGCCAAAATCATCAGGCGCGTGTCGGCAGGCAGCGCCAGCGCCTGATCGACCATTTGCGAGACGGTTTGCGAGGCCAGCGGCAGCCCGTGTTCCGGGCAGTACGGCGTGCCTGTGCGCGCGAACAGCAAGCGCAGGTAATCGTGAATTTCGGTAACGGTGCCGACGGTCGAGCGCGGGTTGTGGCTGGTCGCTTTTTGTTCGATGGAAATGGCCGGCGACAGCCCCTCGATCAGGTCGACGT
>CALHZD010000029.1 GCA_938040985.1 uncultured Propionivibrio sp. | reverse complement strand
TTTGCTGACTTTCTTTGGCGAGGCAAAGAAAGTCAGCGGGGCGCGCTGCCGCTCAACGCAACGGCTTCAAAAGAAGTTTCGTGGGTGGAGCCAGCACAGCATTAGCCACCGCTCAAAGAAGCTTTACGGGCGGAGCCAGCGCCTACAGTCAAACAATCCTTTCAATTCTTGTTTTCAGATTCTTCCGGATGCCTGCCCGCTAGCCCGTGTATTTAGGGCGTTTCAGAAGGGATGCCCGGGAACCCTTATAAATAGGCCATTTCAGAAGAGGTGCCCGGAGCGCCTTTATCCATGGGCGTTTCAGAAAGGCTTCCCACCGGCCCGCGTATTTAGGGCATTTCAGAGAAGTACGTCCGCAAGCCCTTTATTTGCGTGCATTTCCGGGCACTTGCTCGGAGGTCCTTTATTTACCTACATTTCCGAAGGTGTGCCCTGAAGCCCTTTATTTATAAGGGTTTCAGAGAGTTCGTTGGGTACGGCGTTCCGGTTTATGTTTTCTGACGTCCTGAAGCCCATGTGTTTAAAGGGCTTTCGGGAATTTTATGTTTTCTGCCCTGTTTTTACAGATTTCAGAGGAGATTTCGCAAGCTTAAAGAGCGGCTCGATTTTGCCAAAAGACAAGGCGACAAGCCGCAGACAGTACGCCTAGTACGGTAAGGCGAGGCCAACGCAGTATTTTGGCAAAGGATGCCGCGCTATTCAGAGGCGCTGCCCGGAAGTCCTTTATCCACGCGGGTTCGCGGGGCGTTTTGCGGAAAAACTTAAGAGTGCGCGCGGTGGGAGCGACACGCGCCGACGCTGCTGTACGCAGCCCAAACCGGTCGCGCACTGGCTTGACCCACGGCAATTTCGCTACAATGGCGCGTCGATGCGCCTCATGGCCGTTTTGGCTGCGGCGCCCGCTTTTTTTGCTTTTTTCTTTTTCATTCATTCTTTATTTAATCTTCCACCCGGTTTCGGATATTTCCAGAAAGGCACAATCATGGATCGTATCTTCAACTTCAGCGCCGGCCCAGCGACCCTGCCGCAGGCCGTTCTCGAACAGGCGCGCGACGAACTCGTCAACTGGCGTGGCAGCGGTATGTCGGTAATGGAAATGTCACACCGCGGCAAGGAGTACATGAGCATCCACGCCGAGGCCGAGGCCGATCTGCGCGAGCTGCTCGGCATTCCGGCCAATTACAAGGTGCTATTCCTGCAGGGAGGCGCCTCTTCGCAGTTCGCCATGGTGCCGATGAACCTGCTACGCGGAAAAACCTCGGCCGACTATCTCAATACAGGCGAATGGTCGAAGAAGGCGATTAAGGAAGCTAAAAAATTCGCTGACGTTAACATCGTCGCCTCCTCTGAAGACAAAAACTTCACCTATGCGCCCGCACAAAACGCCTGGCAACTCGATCCAAACGCTGCGTACGTGCATTACACGCCGAATGAAACCATCGGCGGCGTCGAAATATTCTGGACGCCGGAAACCGGCAACGTACCGCTGGTTGCCGACATGTCGTCAAATATCCTCTCCCGCCCCGTCGATGTTTCAAAGTTCGGCCTGATCTATGCGGGTGCGCAAAAGAATATCGGCCCGGCCGGCCTGACGATCGTCATCGTGCGGGAGGATCTGCTTGGCGAAACGCTCAAGGGAACGCCGACGATGTTTGATTACAAGATCGCCGCCGACAATGATTCAATGTACAACACGCCGCCCACCTTCGCTATCTACATCGCCGGCCTGGTGTTCAAATGGCTGCGCGCCAAAGGCGGCCTCGCCGCCATGGAAAAAGAAAACATCGCCAAGGCGGCGCTGTTGTACAACTTTCTCGACACGTCGGAATTTTTCATTTCGCCGGTTGCCAGGGAAAACCGATCGCGCATGAACGTTCCCTTTACGCTCAAAAATACTAGCCTTGATGAGGAATTCCTCAAGCGGGCGAAGGCGCGCGGCATGATCCAGCTCAAAGGGCATCGCTCGGTGGGCGGCATGCGTGCTTCGATTTATAACGCGATGCCGATCGAAGGCGTCAAAACACTAGTCGAGCTGATGCGGGAATTCGAGAAACAGCACGCATAAATCTGTTAAACCGCATCCCAACCGAAACACGCTTATTCAAGAATCACCAGGAATCTCACTACCATGAATCGCAAAATCCTGACGCTCAACGCCATTTCCAAGAAAGGGCTGGCTCGCCTGCCCGAGAGCTACACAACCGCCAACGATATGGAAGAGCCGGATGCCATCCTCGTCCGCTCGCAGAATATGCACGAAATGGCGATCCCCCCTAGCGTGCTGTGCATCGGACGCGCCGGCGCCGGCACCAATAATATTCCGGTCAAAACGATGAGCGAAAAGGGTATCGTCGTTTTCAACACGCCCGGCGCCAACGCTAATGCCGTCAAGGAACTGGTAATCGCCGGCATGTTGATGGGCATGCGCAATCTCTTTCCGGCATTGCGCTTCGTCAGCGGTCTGGTCGGCGATGACGAAGCGCTGCAAAAGCAGGTCGAAGCCGGCAAAAAGCGCTTCGTCGGCCGCGAATTGCGCGGCAGCGCGCTGGGCATCATCGGCCTGGGCGCCATCGGTTCCAAACTGGCCGAAGCGGCCATCCAGCTCGGCATGAATGTCGTCGGCTACGACCCCAATATCACCGTCGAAGCAGCCTGGCGGCTGCCCTCACAAGTGCGGCGGGCGGCCAGCATCGACGATCTCGTCAAACGCACCGATTTCATCAGCCTGCACGTGCCGCTGTTGCCCGATACCCGCGATCTGATCAACGCCGAACGCATCAAGACGATGAAAAAAGGCGCGGTGCTGCTCAACTTCTCGCGGGAAGGCATCGTCAACGACGCCGCCGCGCTCGACGGCCTCAACGAAGGGCGTCTGCACGCCTATGTGTGCGACTTCCCGAGCAATCTGCTGCGCCCGCATCCCCACTTCGTTTCCCTGCCCCACCTGGGCGCTTCGACCGAAGAAGCCGAGGAAAACTGCGCCATCATGGTCTCGGAGCAGGTCGCCGATTATCTGGAAAACGGCAATATCCAGAATTCCGTAAATTTCCCCAACATCGCCATGCCGCGCGAATCGAAGTACCGGCTGGCCATCGCCAATGCCAACGTGCCCAACATGCTGGGGCAGATCTCTACGGCGCTGGCAGACGCGGGGCTGAACATCCATAACATGGTCAACAAGTCACGCGGGGATATGGCCTTCACGCTGGTCGATGTCGAAACCGAAATTCCGGTGAAAATCCTCGAGCAACTGGCGGCGATCAATGGTGTATTGCGCGTGCGCTATCTGCCGTCGTAACATGGCGCGCCATGACCGGGCGCGCCCGCGTCGGCATTGGCTCATCGGCACGGCCGGTATGCAACCCCGCAGACAAAGGCAGCGCGCAAGCGCTACTTTTTCCGTTCAAATCCATGCCCCATATTTACGTTTGTATCCGTAGGAGAAACAGATGAAAACCATCCGGAGCACTTTTTCCATTGGCCTGCTGGCGCTGCTTGCCTTACTGGCCGGCTGTGCGACCGAGGCGTCGCGGACATTGGCGACGACGCAAACGGTCGCCACGACTCGCCCATATACCGGCGTCCGGCAACAGATTGCCGTCGGCAAGTTCGACAACCGCTCGAATTTCATGCGCGGCGTATTTACCAACGGTGTCGACCGGCTGGGCAGTCAGGCAAAAACGATTCTGGTGTCGCATTTGCAGCAGACGAACCGGTTTATCGTACTTGACCGCGAAAATATGGGAGAAATCCGGCAGGAAGCGGAATTTGCCAAACGGCAGCAGTCGATTCAAGGCGCGCGCTACGTTATTACCGGCGATGTCAGTGAATTCGGGCGCAAGGAAGTTGGCGATCATCAGCTGTTCGGCATCTTGGGACGCGGCAAGCAGCAGGTCGCCTACGCCAAGGTCACGCTGAACGTCGTTGACGTGGGCACTTCGCAGGTCGTTTACTCCGCCAGCGGCGCGGGTGAATATTCGCTGTCGAACCGCGAAATCATCGGTTTTGGCGGCACGGCGAGCTATGACTCCACGCTCAACGGCAAAGTGCTCGATCTGGCGATCCGCCAGGCGGTCGATGCGCTCGTCGCCGGCATCGAATCCGGCGCTTGGCAGGCCGGCAATTAAACATCAAAAATAATGGTGATGAGTTGGGGAACCCGATGCGTCTCATGATTTCCATATTGTGCGCTGCGCTCCTGACAGCGTGTGCAGCGCCACGCGAACCGCTGTATTACTGGGGAAATTTCCCGGCGCAGCAATACGCCTACCTCCAGGGAGGCCAGGGGCCGGAAGAAGGCATCCAGGCGCTTGAAAAGACCCGTGAAGAAGCCAAGGCGCAAGGAAAACCCTTGCCGCCGGGGTTCCAGGCCCATCTTGGACTGCTGTATGGTCAAACGGGACGAACCGACCTGTTTGAACAGTACCTGGCAGCGGAAAAACAGCAGTATCCGGAAAGCGCTGCCTATATCGATTTTCTGCTCCAGAAAAATCCGCCCGAGAACGCCCCGCCGGGAGAATCCCATTCGGATCAGACAGGTTCGGAAAAGCCCCCATCGGGCGATGCCGCGCCCGGACATAAAAACCCGGTAAAAAACTTCCATAGAGGCCAATGATGCGTCTGCATGCTCCTTTGCGGCGCTTCGCCGCACTATTGCCAATCCTCGCCCTGCTTGCCGGCTGCGCCAACCGGGCAGTCCAGCCCTTTGACTACACCGCGTTCAAGACGGCGCGCCCTGCGTCGATCCTCGTCCTGCCGCCGCTCAACAGTTCCCCGGACATCAAGGCGAGCGACAGCGTCATGTCGCACACAAGCGTGCCGCTGGCCGAATCCGGCTATTACGTATTTCCGGTCACGCTGACTGAAGAAACCTTCAAGCAGAACGGGCTGACCGTCCCCGCCGATATTCATGCGCTGCCCTTCGACAAACTGCGCCAGATTTTCGGCGCGGACGCCGCCCTGTATATCGACGTCGTGCATTACGGAACCTCTTACGCCGTGCTCGCCAGCGAAACGCGCGTCACCGCGAAGGCGCGGCTGGTCGATCTGCGCAGTGGCGCGGAACTCTGGAACGGCGCCGCAACAGCCTCAAGCGCCGAAGGGCGAGGTGATAGCGGCGGCGGGCTGATCGGTATGCTGATCAGCGCCGCCTTGTACCAGATCGCCGAAACAGTCGCCGACCACGGTCATCGGATTGCCGAGATCACCGATGCACGCCTGCTATATGCGGGGCGCCCGCATGGCATGCTTTATGGCCCGCGCTCGCCGATGTACCTGAAAGACGGCGTTCCGGCAGAATGAAACCGTGATGCCCCGGCGACCGCCCTGCCCGGCCGCCTCGACGGCCTTCATTACTCGTTCATTTTTCAGGAACGGGGCGTGAAGGTACGATTGCCGCTTCCAATCCACCGCTAGACTTTACCGAAAGTTTTTTCATGCGCATCGAACAGGATCTGAAACTTGATTTCAAGGATGTTCTCATCCGCCCCAAACGCTCGACGCTCAGTTCGCGCTCCGAAGTCGATATTGCCCGCGAATTCGTTTTTCTGCATTCGCAGCAGAAATATCACGGCATCCCGATCATTGCCGCCAACATGGACTCGACCGGCACCTTCGAGATGGCGCGCGCACTGGTTCGGCATCGGTTATCAACGGCCTTGCACAAGCATTACGGCGAAAACGAACTGCTCGCCTTTTTTGCCGAACAGACCGACCCCATGCTGCCGATTTTTTACTCGATGGGCATTACATCGCCCGATTATGAGAAATTCCAGCGCGTCATGAAAGCCGCCAACGGCAGCATTCGCCACGTCTGCGTCGACGTTGCCAACGGCTATACCAAACCTTTCATCCGCTTCATCCACAAGCTGCGCGCCGCCTATCCCAACATCACGATCATGGCCGGCAACGTCGTTACGGGCGAAATGACCGAAGAGCTGATTCTCGACGGCGTCGATATCGTCAAAGTCGGCATTGGCCCCGGTTCGGTCTGTACGACGCGCAAAATGGCGGGCGTCGGCTTTCCGCAACTCTCCGCGATCATCGAATGCGCCGACGCCGCACACGGGCTGCGCGGCCTCATCTGCGCCGACGGCGGCTGCACCTCGCCGGGCGACATTGCCAAGGCTTTCGGCGCCGGCGCGGATTTCGTCATGCTCGGCGGGATGCTCGCCGGTCACGACGAGTGCGGCTCGGAAATCGTCGAAGTCGACGGCGTGCGCAAGATGCGCTTTTACGGCATGAGTTCACGCGAGGCGATGAACAAATACTCAGGCGGCGTCGCCGGCTACCGCGCCTCGGAAGGCAAAGAGGTGCTGCTCGACTGCCGCGGCCCGGTCGAAAACACGCTCCAGGATATTCTGGGCGGCGTCCGCTCCGCCTGCACTTATGTGGGCGCGCGCACGCTCAAGGAGCTTTCCAAACGCACGACCTTCGTGCGTGTGACGCAGCAGCTAAACGAGATCTTCGGCGCATCGTAGGTCGAACATGGTTTTGGCTTAACCGCGTTGAATGGCGCTTCGCACAAAGTCGGACTGACAACTTCAGGCGCTGCGCGTGCGGGAACGCTACACACGTTCCCAGTTCCCAGTGCAATCCGCGTAAAGACCAGGCGCGTATCGTGCATTGCCATGCTTTTTAGCCCCTGATGCCGTACTGCGCTAACTACCGGACGACTACTGAGCCGTTTCGATAGGCAATCATCGGCATCGGATGCCGTTGCCGAAAGGCGGCGCTATCATTGCCGCCTGACGCAGCAAGACAGACCCGCTCCATAGACAAATTGAGTGCACCGACAATTCCAATGGAAGCAACGAAATCCATGACCGGAGCCGTGCATACCGTCATTGTCAGCAAGGCGGACATGATGCGCTATTACGATCCGGAACGCATTCAGGGATACTGCCGCAGTTGTGAGAAATACGGCCAGTTCTGGTCGTGCCCGCCTTTTGAAGACTCACCGCTGGAACAACTGCCGCCATGGACGCACGCCATTCTGGTCACCCAGAAAAACTGGGTGGAACCCGGCTCGACGAAAGAGAGCCTCATCGAACAATTCCTCGCCGCCCGCCGGATTCTGGTCAATACACTGAAACACTGGGAAGGCGACGGCTGCCTCTCGGTCATAGCCGGCCACTGCTCCGGCTGTTCAAAATGTACGCGCCCGCGCGGCATCCCCTGCCAGGTGCCGTCCAGAATGCGCTATTCGCTTGAAGCGCTGGGCTTCGACGTGACCGCACTGGCCGAAAAGCTGGCCGGGCAATCATTACACTGGCCTAAAAGCGGCATACCGG
>CALHZD010000028.1 GCA_938040985.1 uncultured Propionivibrio sp. | reverse complement strand
ACTGCGACTCGCACCGGAAATACCGAAAAAGAAGCATTCCGACGACCTCTAACGAGGCCAGCCGGAATGACCAGAGACAGCGGCAGCTGAAAAAAGAAAACCCGCCATTAGCGGGTCGGAAAGAAAAACGAAGAATGACTACAAATGACCACTGACAACACAGCCGCACGCCCAAGGCAGTGCGGCTGTCAAGTTGGCAGGTTGAAAAATGGCGCTTCTAATATTATTTAAGTTTAAGCCCCCCGCCAGCGTTCAAGGCTGAATGCACCGACGCTCATGCGGCACGGAGACTGGCGGCAAAAGCCGTTTCGATGCTTTTCGGAAAATGGAACCGGTAGAAGGTGCGGCGGATACCCACCTCATCGACGCCATTGCGCGCATCTTCAAAGCGGATGCCCAGAGGACGCCCATTGGAGGCCAGCGTCGCAAACGCATACTGCCAGCGCCGCGCCTCGGCCAGCCGTTCGCGCAATTCGCTTTCGTTATAGATGGCAACGCCCGCGCGCTTCAGGGCTTCCAGAAAAGCGTCGAAAGATTCTTTACTCAGACTACCCATGTTCAACTCCTTTGCTATGCTTTTTTGATCCAGCGACATGGATGATCTGTCGCCATGAGCCGATTAACGCGCTGTCCATACGGCGGTTGACAAAAAATTGCGCCCACGCGCCCAAAACACCATCAAATATCGCAAGAACTACAGGAAGCACATTCCATATCAATGACTTACAATAGGCGACTTATCCGCCAGACCACTCAAAAAAACGCTTAATGAGCCTTTCCACCCATCGATCCGGCCGCGAATCGGCAGCAAAGACTGGGACAAGCATGCACGAAACCATGCGAGCAATCTCTCCCGAAACAAAGCGCGCACAGGCGCGGAAAATCGAACTGCTCGCCCCCGCCAGAAATGCCGATTTCGGCATAACCGCCATTGAGCACGGCGCCGATGCCGTCTATATCGGCGGCCCCTCTTTTGGCGCGCGCGCCGATGCCGGCAATGCCCTGCCGGACATCGAACGCCTGGCCCGACATGCGCACCGCTTCAATGCCCGCGCGCTGATCGCACTCAATACCATCCTGCGCGACGACGAGCTGGAAGCAGCGCGCCGCCTCGTCTGGCAATGCTGGGAAGCCGGTGCGGACGCCCTGATCGTGCAGGACATGGGGCTGCTTGAACTCGATTTGCCGCCCATTCAGTTACATGCCAGCACACAATGCGACATCCGCACGCCGGAAAAAGCGCGCTTTCTCGAAAGTGTCGGATTCTCCCGCCTGGTGCTGGCGCGCGAGCTGTCGCTGGCGCAGATTCATGCCATCGCGGCGCAAACGACGGCAGAGCTTGAATTTTTTATCCACGGCGCGCTCTGTGTCAGCTACAGCGGCCAGTGCTACCTGAGCTATGCGCACACCGAACGCAGCGCCAATCGTGGCGAATGTTCGCAGGCCTGCCGCCTTCCCTACACGCTCACCGACACATCCGGCACAACGCTGCTCTCCGATAAACACCTGCTCTCGCTCAAGGACAACGACCAGCGCGCCAACCTACGGCCGCTGATCGAGGCCGGCATCCGTTCGTTCAAGATCGAAGGCCGGCTCAAGGATCTGGCCTACGTCAAAAACATCACCGCCTGTTACCGGCAGCGGCTCGACGCCATCATTGATGCCGGGGAAGGCTGGCAGCGCGCATCCTCCGGCCGTTGCGCCTTTTTCTTCACGCCGCAGCCGGAAAAAACCTTTAACCGCGGCGCCACCGACTACTTCGTCAATGAACGCCGCGCCGATATCGGCGCCTTCGACTCGCCGAAATTCACCGGCGAACCGATCGGCCAGGTTACCCGCCTCAGTCAAACGTATTTTGAAATGCAGAGCAGCGTTCCTCTGCACAATGGCGACGGTCTCAGCTTTCCCGCGCCGGATGGCGAATCGGGCGAGTTATCCGGCCTCCGCATCAATCTGGCCGAACCGATCAAAAACGCCCCCGGCCATTACCGGCTAACGCCCGGCGGCAAACTGCCCGCCAGCCTGCGCGTCGGCGCATCGGTACATCGCAACCTCGATTATGAGTTCGAGCGCCTGCTGGAGAAAAAATCCGCCGAACGACGCCTGCCGCTGAATTTATTCTTTGCGGAAATTCGCGAAGGATTTATCCTGCGCCTGACCGACGAACGCGGTATCTGCGCCGAAGCCCGCCTGGCGCACGTCAAAGAGACAGCACAGCACCCCGAGCGCGCCACAACTGCCGTACGCGAAGCGCTTGGCCGGCTCGGCAATACGATCTACACAGCCGCCGCCATTGATATCGACTGGGAAACGCACGCCAAGCCCCGCTTCATCCCTGCGGCGGCGCTCAACGCCCTGCGCCGGCAAGGCATCGAGGCTCTGGATGCCGCCCGGCAAGCCGCCTACACCCGCCCGCCCCGCCATGCCGCACGAATCCCTCCGCTGCCCTACCCGGCAGATACGCTCAGTTATCTTGGCAACGTCTATAACGCCAAAGCACGCGCCTTTTATGAAAAACACGGCGTCCGCCTCATCGAGCCCGCCTATGAATGCCGGCAGGAAAAAGGCGAAGTCTCGCTGATGGTGAGCAAACACTGCGTGCGCTACAGCCTTCAGCTGTGTCCCAGGCAGATCAAGGGGGTGCGCCCCGATCCGCTGATCCTGATGAACGGCAAAGAAAGGCTGATCCTGCGCTTTGACTGCAAACCCTGCGAGATGCACGTCATCGGCAGGCTCAGGAAAAACCGTGCGCTTCGACTCTCACCGCAGACTGCGGCAGTCAAATGAAGGGCCGGCGCCCCACCAGCCATCCTCCATTCCGCCGCGAACCATGCCTGGACGCCCCTGCGCGCTTCACCCCATAGCAGAAAGTGGATCGGCAATCATGCCAGATTCACTTCGACGGAACATTGTCGTAGTCAGCGTCATGCGCGTTTTTCCGCTTTTCGATCGCAGCCCGTGGCGGACGCACCTGTAAATAGGTACTCGCATTGTTGATGGTGTACCACAGCCCGTCGTATTCCTTGACCCATACCGGGCGCGGGCTGTCTGCACCGGAACTATGCAACATCATACGGGTATAGTCGATCTCCTTTTTTCTGCTGACAATCATCAATTTGAAGTCTTCAGGCGACATCCGGTAATCGTTTTCCGGCGACGTACCCACCGCAAAGCTGCGAAACACATGGTTTTCCTCGTCGTCTTCCAGGCGTTCTATGAATGTCACATAATTGGTCGAGTTTTTCAGCGGCCGATCCAGATGCATGGCGTAGCGCAGCATTTTCGCCCCTTCGGCGCGCGTCGATTCGTTGATATAACTGAACACCGCCACGAAATACATCTTAACCGCCCCTTCGGGGGTTTGCGCCTCCCGCTGATAGCGCGTCTTGAATTCCTGATAGTTTTTCGGCAACGCCTGCGCCGCACGGGGTTGCTGGGATTCCTGATGATTCGGCGACGGTGCGGCCTGTCCGGCTTGTTGCGACAGCGCCAGAGACGAAACGGCTGCCAGCAGGATGCCCAGTGGAACGTGCAAAAAGAGCGTTTTTATCATTTTTCATTTCCCCAGAAAGTCACTTAAAGGCACCATGTACCCACCACATGTATTTTCTTTTGATGCATTGTGAATCGCCTAACGCCTGAAATCAATCCATACGCCTACGTTTGACGCTTGACGGCGCCCAGGGTTTGCCCGGCGGCATCCCGCCAGGCCTGCCAGCCGTTGCTGCTGCGCCCGGTCACGGCGACCGCGGCCATGCTGGGACTGCTGAACAGATGATCGCGCGTGAAGATATAGTCATGCCCCTCAGGCGCCGGGGCCAATACGCCTTCCTTGACCAGGCGCTCGCGGAAGCGCTCATTTGACGTTCCGCGCATGGAAACCACAACCTCCCGGCGTGCACGCGAGTCCTTCAGCACCACAAAACCATCGGCAATATAGCGCCCTCGCGCGTCAAATTCGGCATTGCGCGCGCTACGCAGATAAAACATCTCGCCCTGTTCCATGGGCTGGCTGACGCCTTCCGCCGACGCACCGGCGGTCAGCGCCTCAAAGATCGGCTGCCCCAGCGTCGCCAGCAGGGTCGCCGCGGTTTCATGCAACTCACGACAATCAGCCTCCAGCGGCGGGGGCGTATGTGGCCGGCTGCCCGCGTTGCTATTTTGCAGCGCGTAACGCCCCACCTTGCCTGCCGCTTCGATCGCCCGCCATTCCAGAAACAGCGCGTGCGTCTGCGTCAGGCTGTTGGTCAGTGAGACCATGACAAAAGCGCGACTCCAGAAATCCTTGCTGCGGTTGTGCTCCTTGAGCCGCCCGATCAGATCACCCGTCTGACCGATGTAGAGCAAGGGCAAACCACCGGTCTCATCCGCCTCGCCAATCAGGAAATACACGCCGACCTGCCTGGCTTCCGGCATCTCCAGAAAATCATTCAACTGGCTGCGCGGGATCTCAAGCACGCGCACAATGCGCGTTGTTATCTCGGCAATGCGCAGTCCGCGCGGATCGCCCTTGGGCAAGTAAATCTGGATGGGCTGTGGGCGCGGAGGATTCATCATCAAAAACATCTCCCTGAAAACCTGTATGGCACTTTCACTTCGCATTGCTCATCTCGGCGAACAGACTATACCGGAACCGCCCGACCGAAAACAACGGCGCCAAAATCCATCCGCCCTGCATGGCGGTAAGCCGCAGATCGATAAGCGGTGACGAGACGGCGTATCGGCGCTCGCCAACCGGGAAGGGGAAATACGGCGCATCGGCGATATCCGGGTAAAATGTACCGCAATGCATTATTTATCAAGGAAATCAATGATGTTCCCGACCCGCCCGGCCAATGCGCTTGGCCTGCTTCTACTCTCCTGCGCCAGCGCTGCGATGTGCGCGCATTCCACGGGCGCTACCGCCGCAACGCCCGCCGCTGCCGCTAATCCGGCCGCCTGCGCCACGCTCAGCGACGATCATGCACGCCTTGCCTGCTACGACCTTGCGGTCGGCCGTACAAGCGCCGGCGCGCCCGACGCCCTCAATCCACCGAGAGAAACTGCCCCTGCGCAGCTTCCACAAACCGACGCTGCCGACAGGGCAGGCATCGCCAACACTGACGCCGGCAACCGCGCGCCGTCGGCCGTTTTAACCGCTTCATCCGCCACCCCCTCCGGCAACGGCCTGACGCCGCCGGCGCCGGCGGAAAGCAGCGCGAGCGACAGGCGCAGCCTGTCCGCGCGTTGGGAACTCGACGCAGCGGACAAACGCGGCCCGTTCAACTTGCGCCCCTACAAGCTCAATTACCTGCTGCCGGCACGCTGGAGCAGTTCGCCCAACACACTGCCCGTCTCGCCCAATCCGGACAACCGCGTCAGCCAGCCGCTCGACCTGCGGAATATCGAAGCAAAATTCCAGATCAGCTTTAAAACCAAGCTGACAGAAGGTCTGTTCGGCAAATATGGCGATCTCTGGGCGGGCTACACACAGCAATCCAACTGGCAGCTTTACAGCAACTCAGCGCCCTTCCGCGACACGATTTACGAACCGGAAATTCTCTCCGTTTTCCGCAGCAACCTGCATCTGGGCGGCGGCCTGCGCCTGCGCCTGCTGTCGCTTGGTCTCAACCACCAGTCGAACGGGCGCGGCCTGCCGCAGTCGCGCAGCTGGAACCGGCTCATCGGCACGGCGGGCTTCGAATACGGCAACTTTCAGCTGATCGGGCGCGCCTGGCAGATACTCGGCCGCGGCAGCCTGCTCAACGACAACCCCGACATCGCCCACTATCTGGGGCGCGGCGACCTGCAAGCGCGCTGGTACGCGGGCGAACACGCCCTGTCGATAACGGCGCGCGGCCCGCTGCTGCATAAACACTCGCGCGGCGCGCTGCTCGCCGAATGGAATTTCCCCATCCACCGCAACTTCAAGGGTTATCTGCAAGCCTTCTCCGGCTACGGCGAAACCCTGCTCGACTACAACCATCGGCAGACGACCTTCGGCCTCGGCATTTCCATTGTTGACTGGCAGTAAGCCCGTTCCAGGCAGATACCCCCCTGCACAGGCTTACGACCTCCTCCGGAGTCCGCGTAAACAGGGCGTTTCCGAGGAAGCGCCTCGGAAACCCGCATGGATAAAGGCGCTCCCGGCAGGTACCCGGAGATGCCCTGTTTACGCGGGTTTGCAGGCAACGCCTTGTGGGCGTACTGACTGCAAGAATTGCCAAAACATGAGAACAGAGCGCCAAAAAAGCGGGCTTATTTCAGGTTGTTCTGCGTCGCATCCTGATGTAGCGCGACCATACATGGCGCATTTACAACGTAATCCCTTCCGTATCCATTTTTCCGAGCAGGGCGGCGAGGCGTTTCTGCGGGTCAAGCAGCGGGTCACGCAGGTGCTTGAGCAGGGCGTCGGCTGAGGCGCGGATGGCCGCCTCATCGCTTTCCACCGCGCCATGGAAGATGAAGGGCGGCAGGTAGGTGGTTTGCAGAAGGTTCGCAGTTTGTTGTAGCGGCTTGAGCAGTTCGCTCATTGAGTAGTAGTTGTAGCCGCCCGCCTGATAGGAATGCGCCGGTCCGCCGGTGGAAATGACCGATAGCCATTCCTTGCCGGCGAGTGCGTTACCGCCTGCTCCGTAGGCCCAGCCGTAGGTGAGGACGTCGTCCAGCCATTGTTTCATCAGGGGCGGCGTAGAGTACCAGTAGAACGGGTGCTGGAAGACGAGGCGATCATGCGCTGCCAGCACGGTTTGTTCGGCGGCAATGTCGATCTTGCCGTCCGGATAGAGGGCGTAGAGGTCGCGCAAGGTGATGCCGGGTTGCGCCGCGAGGTGTTCCGCCCAGACGCGATTGACTCTGGATTGCGCCAGGCGCGGGTGAAAAAGGTTAACCAAAATCTGCATGCTTAGCTCCGATAAGTAAGGACGCGCATTGTATCCGCAACAATCACGGCGCAAAAGCTACGAATTCTGATCCTGAGCCAAGGCATGCCTGGCGCCGATCGCCACCCATCACTTATATAAGCGGAGTATCTACCGCAAGGTATCCCGCTGAACCCTTTATAAACATGGCATCTCCGGGCAGTCATCTCTGGAGCCCGCGTAAATAGGGCATTTCAGAGCACCATGCCCTAGGATGCCCTGTTTACAAGGGTTTCAAGGCATCTCTTTCAAGCGCACCAGATAGCGGCTCAACTTTGCCAAAAGACAAGGCGGCGAGCCGCTGACAGTACAACTCGGTACGGCAAGGCGATGCCAATGCAGGTTTTTGGCAAAGGAAGCCGCTATTCAAGGGCAGCCCCATCGGAGATGCCCTAAACACAAGGATCTCCGGGGCAAGCCGTCGCGTTTATTTCTGTCGAGCGGTGTAGAGCGGATAGACGCGGTCGGCGTACACGCGCAGATCGGCAATGCGCGAGCCATGCGACGGGTGCGTCGAGAGCCATTGCGGCACCGAGCCGGTGGATGCCTTTTCCATCTTCTGCCACAGGGAAATCGCTGCGCGCGGATCGTAGCCAGCGCGCGCCGCCAGTTCGACGCCGATGCGATCGGCCTCCTGCTCCATCCCGCGCGAGTTGGGGCGCATGAAAGCCAGGTCGCCGACCACGCCCAGCGCCTGCTGGCCCAGCTTGGCATCGACGCCGAGATAGGCGCCGAGCAGCGCGCCGCCGATGCCCGTCGCGACATTGATGCCAGCCGACTGGCTCATCTTTTCCCGGCCATGTTCACGCAGCGCGTGGGCAATTTCGTGGCCGAGCACGGCAGCCAGTTCATCGTCCGTCGCGTTGAGCTTTTCGATCAGCCCGGTATAGACGGCGATCTTGCCGCCCGGCATGCACCAGGCGTTGAGTTCCTTGGATGAAATCACATTCGTTTCCCACTGCCAGCCCGGCGCATCGGCGCGGAAAGCGGCGGTGGCCGGAATCAGTCGGGCGGAAATGCTGCGCACGCGCTGCACTAGGAGGGCGTTCTGGTTGAGCAGGCCTTTTTTCTGGGCGTCGGCAATGACCTGGCGATAGGCTTTCGCCGCCTCCCGATTCACTTCGGCGGAGGAGACAAGCATCATCTGCTTGCGGCTAACGCCGACCTGGCCGCCGGAAGTCGTATCAACCGACGCGCAGCCGAATAGCGCCAGCGCGGTCAGCAAGGTGACGATCAGTTGCCTGTTCTTCTGCATGATTTCTCCCGTCAGAAAATGAGCGAAATGCGCGTCCGCATACCGCGTGCCGCGCCTTCATGCCTTCATGCGGGCGCGACGATGCATATGAATGCGCACGGGGTGTACGGCCGCACAGCGAATACGGCCTGCGCGTACAAAGTCTGCATATTTTATGCGCAAAGACCGCGCCGAACCACTCTTGCCACGGCAAGCCGCCGCCCGCAATCGAGACCATGAATCGCATTGATCGGCCGCGAAG
This sequence comes from uncultured Propionivibrio sp., assembly GCA_938040985.1. Lineage (GTDB taxonomy): Bacteria > Pseudomonadota > Gammaproteobacteria > Burkholderiales > Rhodocyclaceae > Propionivibrio. Next base: position 4,065 of record CALHZD010000028.1, on the reverse strand, counting down.
AAGACAGCGGGCGCGCCTCCCGCGCGGTGATGCGATGGCATTGACGGGCAAAGAAACGCCCAAACTCCCGCCTCAATGCCGGCGAGGCCCCAGGCGTCTTCCGTTTTCGGCGGCCGAAAGCGCTGTATCCGGCAATCGCTCCCAATGTCAGACGCGGGCCAGCCTTAAACCAGCCGATGTATGACCCGCCGCGGAACGGCGCAAATTTCTACGCATTCCCGCGTAAACTCTGCGCAAATCCTACGTAAAACCCCACGCAAACCGGAGGCGCACCCGACATCGCCCCGAGGCTTCGCCCAAGCGCCCGCTCAGCCCGGTTTGCCGTCCACGCGCGGCCGCACCAGGATCGGCGCGTATTTCCACAGATAGACGAGAAAACACAGCGTCCAGGAGCTTGCCGAGGCGTACAGGCACGGCAGGTAGTATTGGGCAGGCAGTCCGAACCAGACGGCGACGCGCAGGATAAGCGCGATGCCGATCAGCCAGTAACAGAGCGTCTCGCCGCGTCCGGCCTTGAGCGGACGCCCGGTGTGACCAAGCGCCGTGCGCGTGATCATGCCGATGATCAATCCGGCCATTGCGCCGACGCTCAGAATATGCAGCGTCGCCGCCGCATCGGCCAGACCGAAAGCGGCCAGCCCCAGCACCAGCAGGGCGGCAACGATCCAGCCATGCGCAACATGCAGAATCCACAGCAGCGGCGTAGCGCGCGTCGGCAATGGCCGCCAGCCCCAGATGCGCACAAGTTGCACGGCGGCGGCGGGCAGCGCCAGCGCGCCAACGAATCCCGGCGGCGCTTCAGCCGCCCAGGCAAAAAGCGCCAGCGCCGTCAGCGCCACAGCCGCGCGGTCGCACCACGGGTTGCGCCACGGCACGGTTTTCAGCGCATTGGCCGTAAAGCTCGGCACGATGCGCCCGGCGATTACCGTTTCCAGCACGGTAATCAACGCCACGCCCAGGTGTAGGCCGATCAACGGTTCGACATCAAACCAGAGGTGCGCGCCGGCGTGCACCAGTGCATTGGCGGCTGCCAGCGCAAGCAGCAGAAACGGCGCGAAGTAGTTGCGGCGATTACGGGCGCGGTAAAGCAGGCGCCCGATGACAAGGGCCAGCGTCGGCAAAAAAGCAAGGTCGACGACCGCCGCCAGAACGGGCATGCCGGAAAACATCGCCAGCCGCCCGGCCAGCCAGAGCGCGACCAACGCGGCCAAGCGCCCGCCCTTCGGCGTCGGCAGCCCCGACCAGACCTGCCCGGCGGTCAGCAAAAAACCGGCGATGATGGCAACGGCGAAGCCGAACACCATTTCGTGGCCGTGCCAGAGCATGCCCGGCAGAACAGGCGCAAGTTCAATGCCGCCGGCGTAGAGGGCGAGCCACAGCGGCAGCGCCAATGCGGCGAACAGCGCGCCCAACAGATAAAAGGGGCGAAAGCCGAGGGCAAACAAGGCAAAGCCGGTGGGCGGCGTTTTGGGGCGAAAGCGCGGTTCGTCGATTTGAATGATGGCCAAAATGAAACTCCGTAATTGCAAAAAACTCCATGCCGCACAGATATCGCAACGCCGCACAAACGGCGACGAATCGGCAGCCAATCGGCAACCAATCCGGTTCTGAATCCGGCTCAGTAATGCGGCGGCACGTCTTCACGCAGGCTGCGCAGCGCGGCGGACTCGGCCGTTGCCTGCGCTTCCGCATCCGCCTGCATCTGCCGGTAAAGATGGCGCAGCTGCGCTTGCAGAAGCGAAAGTTCCTGTTGTTGACGGAAAACCGTGCGGTTGAGTTCCTCGACCAGATCTTCCATCAGGCTCAAGCGGATTTCGAGTTCGGTGTTTCGGTCATTCACGGCCATGCCCATCCCATGCTTTCCAATGTTCCCCAGGCAGCGGCGTCACAAAACCGCGCCGGCAAATTATAATCGGCGCCTTCAATAAACTAAGAAACTCCAGAGGATTCCCGTCATGCCGCTTGTTTCATGCCGCGCCTGCGGCCACCAGGTCGACACTTCGGCGATGGCCTGCCCCAGCTGCGGCGCCACCGACCCCGGCAAAAAAATCAGTCGGCAGCAGCGCAATCTCATCATTTTTCTCATCCAGCTCGTTTTCTGGGCCTGCGTTCTGGGCATGGGCGGCCGTTACGTGTGGACGCACTGGATTCCGCCGCTCAAGCAATTCGTCGCTAAAAGCCAGGCCGCCGCACCGTCGTCAGGCGCGCCTGACATACCGAATAGGATGGACATGCCGGCAGCCCAATAAGGACGCGGGCTACAGCCGGCCGGTATCGGCGTAGCGGTCAGCGCGGCGCCGGTCGACACCGCCGCCCGACACCGCCTCCCCTTGCCCACGCCGTTCAGCGCTGCGCCCGAAAATCCGCATCGGCCTGCGCGAAACGCGCCTGAACAGCGGCGTCCGGCGCCTTGCCGAGCAGTGAAACGAGTACGGCGGTCACCCCGCAGGCGATAAAACCGGGCGCAATTTCGTAAAAGGTTCGCCAGCCATCCAGCCCCGCCGCGAGCGCGGGGTTCTTTACCTGAACCAGCCACACGACGCACACCACGGCGCCGGTAATCATGCCGGCCAGCGCACCGCCGGCGGATATGCGCTTCCATAGAACAGAGAGAATGACGATGGGACCGAAGGCCGCGCCGAACCCCCCCCAGGCGAACTCCACCAGCCCAAGGACCGTGCTGTCCGGATCGGCGGCAATCAGAATGGCGATCACCGCCACCGCCAGCACCATGACGCGGCCGACCCATACCAGTTCTTTCTGCGGCGCCTTCGGGCGCAGGAAGCCCTTGTAGAAATCTTCGGTAATCGCGCTCGAGCAGACGAGCAGCTGGCAGGACAGGGTAGACATCACGGCGGCGAGAATGGCGGACAGGATGATGCCGGCAATCCACGGGTTGAACAGAAGCGTCGTCAGGGCAATGAATACGCGCTCGTCTTTGCCTTCCATCGCGCCGACCTGGCCGGGGTTGCCGCCGAAATAGGCGATGCCGAAATAACCGACCGCCACCGCGCCGCTCAGGCAGACGATCATCCAGGTCATACCGATGCGGCGGGCGGCGCCGATTGATTTGACGTTTTCCGCCGCCATGAAGCGCGCCAGGATATGCGGCTGGCCGAAATACCCCAGCCCCCAGGCCGCCGTGGAGAGGATGCCGATCAAGGTCGTTCCCGTCCAGAGGCTGTCGTACTGTTTCCCCGTTTCCTGCGCGACGGCGGCGATGGCGGCGTGCATCTGCGCCGTACCGCCCAGCGACAGGTACACCATGACCGGCGTCAGGATCAGCGCAAAGAGCATCAGCGTGGCCTGCACGGTATCCGTCCAGCTCACCGCCAGAAAACCGCCGATGAAGGTATAGGCAATGGTTGCGCCCGCCCCCAGCCACATGGCGGTCGTGTAATCCAGGCCGGGAGAAAGGCTCTGAAACAGCCGCGCGCCCGCCACGACACCCGCCGCACAATAGATGGTGAAGAAAAACAGGATGATGATGGCGGAGCTGACCTTCATGAACTGCCCCTGCGCACCGAAACGATGGTAAAAATAATTGGGCAGGGTCAGCGCATTATTGTTGTGTTCGGTATGCACGCGCAGCCGTCCCGCGACGATCAGCCAGTTCAGCCAGGCGCCGATCACCAGGCCGATGGCGATCCAGGATTTGCTCAGCCCGCTGGCGTAAATCGCTCCCGGCAGGCCCATCAGTAGCCAGCCGGACATATCGGACGCCCCGGCGGACATGGCCGTGACAAAAGCCCCCAGCCGCCGCCCGCCGAGGATGTAGTCGTCGAAATTGCGGGTAGAAAAATAAGCCGCCATGCCGATGAGCAGGACGGCGGAAAGATAAATGCCAAAAGTAATGTAGATCGGGTTCATGAAATTATTTTCGCTGTGTTTTCCGGATTTCCCTGTAGCCGCGAATTTTAAACGCTCCCCGCCCGCCGCGGCCAGATTTTCAGATGGGGCGCAGGAAACATCCGGAGACAAAAATCGCCGCACGCCCATTGCTCCAACCCTTGCTCCAACCCTTGCTCCAACCCTTGCTCCAACCCTTGCTCCAACCCTTGCTCC
>CALHZD010000027.1 GCA_938040985.1 uncultured Propionivibrio sp. | reverse complement strand
GTCGAGCCGCTATGTTTTAGGCGCCGCGGAAAGGATGCCCGCTAGCCCGCGTATTTAGGGCGTTTCAGAGGAGGATGCTCGCAAACCCGCGTGGACAGGGTATCTCAGGGCGTCCTTGAGATGGGATAAAAAAGCCGCCTGGATTTCCAGGCGGCCTTGCTGTGTGCGTCAGGAGAAGCGGCGCTTGCCGGCGTTCTGGCTAAACCCGCTGAAGCAGGCATTGCCGCTCAGCGCTGGCCAAGACGCTAGAGCAGTTCTTTCGGGATGTTGCCGCCGTTTTCAGCCAGCTTTTGCAGCACGGTTTTATGCAGCCACATGTTCATCTGCGCCGAATCGCCCATTTTTTCGGCCGGGCAGCCCAGTTCGGTAGCCAGCTCCTTGCGCGCGGCCAGGCTGCTGTCGAGGCCGAGAAGTTTCATCAGGTCGACGATGGAGGTCTTCCAGTTCAGCTTTTCAGGGTTGGCCTTGGCCATCCCTTCCAGTTTGGAGACGACATCGACGGTGCTGATTGGCGTCGGTGCGGCAGAAGTGGCAGAAGTGGCAGAAGTGGCGGGAGCGGCAGGGGCAGCGGTCGAGGAATCTGGCGCGGCGGCCTCGGCTTCGCCAAAGCCCAGCTTGGACAGGATCGTGCTAAAAATTCCCATAATGGTTCCTTTCAGGTTGGATGAAGCAGAAACGGAAAGCGTCCCGTGACGGTGAAAACTAAAGCGCGAAAAAGAACGCGGAGAACACGGCGGACGCGGCGGCTGACCCGTGCAGCAGGCCATGGGGCGTATCATGCCTGATAAATCATCATTGTGGAATGAAAATGACGTAGTTTGGCCGCGGCCGCCATCCCGCCGGCGTTGAGCTTGAGGAGGGGTTGAGGAGGGCTTGAGGATTTGATGGAAGGCGTACTGGGCATTGGGCTATTTTGATTCTGGATGGCCGTGCCGTTGCCGAGATTTTGGCCGTGCCGTTGCCGGGATTTTTAAGCGTTGCGCCGGCGGTGGAGACCACAGTGAAATAAATCCGCGGAATGTGCCGATAACTGGCTGGAATCTGGCGCTTATCGGTTAAACTTGCGCCGCGATGACCCTGCTCCTGACTATTCTGATAACTCCCTGGATCGGCAGCATTTGTGCGGCACTCATGCCGGCTAATGCCCGCAATGCCGAGGCGTGGCTGGCCGGTTTTGTCGCTCTGGCGACGACGGCGCTGCTCGCCTCTTTGTACCCGCATCTAGCCAACGATGCCGTTCTACGCTTGGAAATGCCCTGGTCGGCGACGCTGGGTCTTGCTTTTCAGCTGCGTCTGGATGGCTTTTCATGGCTGTTTGCCATGCTGGTTGCGGGCATGGGGTTGCTGGTTGTGGTCTATGCGCGTTACTACATGTCACCGGCCGACCCCGTCCCCCGTTTTTTCTCCTTTTTCCTCGCTTTCATGGGCGCCATGCTGGGCGTCGTTCTATCCGGCAATCTGTTGCAGATGGCCATGTTCTGGGAATTGACCAGCCTGGTGTCGTTCATGTTGATTGCTTACTGGCATCACCGCAGCGAAGCGCGTAGCGGCGCGCGCATGGCATTGATCGTGACCGGCGCCGGCGGGTTGGCGCTGCTCGGTGGCGTACTGCTGATTGGCCGTATCGTCGGTAGCTATGATCTTGATGCCGTATTGGCGGCGGCCGATGTGGTCAAAAACCATGCCTGGTATCCCGCGATCGTTACCCTGGTGGCGCTGGGGGCGCTGACCAAAAGCGCGCAGTTTCCCTTTCATTTCTGGCTGCCGCATGCGATGGCCGCGCCGACGCCGGTTTCCGCCTATCTGCATTCGGCAACGATGGTCAAGGCGGGGGTCTTTCTGCTGGCGCGGCTGTGGCCGTTGCTGGCCGGTTCTGATCAATGGTTCTGGATGGTGGGCGGCGCCGGTTTGTGCTCTTTGGTCATCGCCGGTTATCTGGCCATGTTCCAGAATGATCTGAAGGGCGTTCTGGCTTATTCGACGATCAGCCATCTTGGGCTGATTACCCTGCTGCTTGGCATGAACAGCACGCTGGCGTTGGTTGCCGCAGTTTTTCACATGATCAATCACGCGACGTTCAAGGCCTCGCTGTTCATGGCGGCCGGCGTCATCGATCACGAAACCGGTACGCGCGATATCCGGCGCTTGTCCGGCCTTGCCCGCGTCATGCCGATCACGGCGACGCTGGCAATGGTTTCGGCCGCGGCGATGGCGGGCGTGCCCTTGCTCAATGGTTTCCTGTCTAAGGAAATGTTTTTTGCAGAAACCGTCTATCTTGACCAGGTGGCATGGGTGCGCATCGTTTTGCCGTTTTTTGCAACGCTTGCCGGCGTGTTCAGCGTTGCCTATTCGCTGCGCTTCATCCACGATGTGTTTTTTGGGCCGCAGGCCACTGATTTGCCGCATACGCCGCACGATCCGACACGCTGGATGCTGCTGCCCAGCGCGCTGCTTGTCGTGATGTGCGTGCTGGTTGGCGTTTTTCCCGGGCAGACGGTCGAAGTTTTTCTGAAAATGGCGACGACGGCGCTGCTCGGCGCCGATGCGCCGCACTATGATCTGGCGTTGTGGCACGGTCTGAATCTTCCGTTTGTCATGAGCCTGATCGCTTTAGGCGGCGGCGTTGCGCTTTATTTTTCATGGCTTACCCGCCAGAGAGAAAGCGTTCCTCTGCTGGAAGGCATCGATGGCAAGCGGGCGTTTGAAAACTGCCTGAGGGCGATGACGTCAATGGCCAGCCGGCTATTGCCCGCGCTTTCTTCCGACAGGCTGCAAACGCAATTGCGCTTCATGATGCTTGTCATTGTGGGGGGCGGCATACTCTCTTTGTGGAACGGCGGGCTGACCTGGGGACGGCGATGGACAATCGCGCCCGACGTGTCTTTCATCCTGCTGTGGATCGTTGGCGCGACCTGCGCCGTTATGGCGGCCTGGAAGGCGAAGTATCACCGTTTCGCCGCGCTGATTTTCCTGGGCGGAACGGGTCTGGCGACCAGTTTGTCGTTCGTCTGGCTTTCCGCGCCGGACCTGGCGCTAACCCAACTGGCCGTCGAAGTGGTGACGGCCGTGCTGATCCTCCTCGGGCTGCGCTGGCTGCCGCAACGTGACAGGCGTTTCATGGAAGATGCGCAGCCATCAATGCGCATCCGCTTGCGGCGGCTGCGCGACCTGCTGCTGGCCGTGCTCGGCGGCGGCGGTCTCGCGGCGCTCAGCTATGCGATCATGAGCCGCCCGAGTGTCGACGGGATTTCTCCGTTTTTCGTCGAACGCTCGCTGCCGGAAGGCGGCGGCCGGAATGTCGTCAATGTCATCCTCGTTGATTTCCGCGGTTTCGATACTTTTGGTGAAATTACGGTGCTGGTCATTGTTGCGCTGACCGTATTTGCCTTGCTGCGCCGCTTCCGGCCGGCGCCGGAAAGCATTCGCAATGCGCAAGCGGCTGAACCCGCGCCTGCCGGGGATGACGAAAAGACAGGCGAAGCGCTGGCTGCAGAAGCCGCCGCGCAAACGGTATTGCTGCCGGAAGGCGATGCCATGATTCCCGCCGTGCTGGCACGCTTGATCCTGCCGCTGGCGTTGATGGTCTCGATGTATTTCCTGATGCGCGGCCACAATGCCCCCGGCGGCGGCTTTGTCGGCGGACTGGTGTTTGCCACGGCGATCATCCTGCAATATATCGTCAGCGGCGTGGTCTGGGTCGAGCTGCGCCTGCGTATTCTGCCGCTCAGCTGGATGGCCCTGGGTTTGCTTTGCGCCGGCGCTGCGGGCATCGCCGGCGCGCTAGCCGGCGAACCTTTCCTGTCCAGCCAGACCTGGCAGGGCGAAGTGCCCGGCATCGGGCAGATTCATCTGTCGAGCGTACTGGTGTTCGACATGGGCGTCTATCTGGTGGTCGTCGGCGCCACTGTGCTGATGCTGATCGCCATCGCCCACCAGTCTTTGCGCCGGCATTCCAGGGAACATCAGGCCAGCGAGGTCGTCCGATGGAAATAGTCTTGTCTTTGGCGATCGGCATCGTGGCCGGATCGGGGATCTATCTGATTTTGCGGCCGCGCACCTTCCAGGTTATCGTCGGACTGTCGCTGCTTTCCTATGCCGTCAATCTGTTCATTTTCTGCATGGGACGCCTGCGCGTCGGCACGCCGCCGCTGATCGCGCCGCTTTCCACCGGCAGCGCCTTTTATACCGATCCCGTGCCGCAGACGCTGGTGTTGACCGCCATCGTCATCGGCTTTGCCACAACGGCGCTTTTCCTGGTCGTTCTGTTGGTTGCGCGCGGTTTGAATGGCAATGATCACGTCGATGGCCACGCGCCGGATAATGCTGGATAACGCCGGATGACGCGGGACATTTCATTGATGGGCATCCTGCTGCCGCACTTGCCGATCCTGCCGATTCTGCTGCCGATGATGACGGGCGCATTGCTATTGCTGCTGCGCAACGCCCGGCACGGCGCGCGCGCGGCCTTTTCACTGCTCTCCCTGTCGATACAACTGGGCGTTGCATTGGCGCTGATGGCGGCCGCGGATGGCCGGCTTGCCGCCTGGCCGGAAACAATCGGCGTCTATGCGCTGGGCAACTGGGCCGCGCCTTACGGCATTGTTCTTGTTGTGGATCGCCTGGCGGCCATGATGGTTACGTTGGCGACGGTGCTTGGCACGGCGGCTTTTTCTTATTCGCTGGCGCGCTGGGAGCGCGCGGGCGTGCAGTTTTTCCCCTTGCTTCAGTTCCAGTTGATGGGCTTAAACGGCGCTTTTCTGACGGGCGATCTTTTCAATCTGTTTGTTTTTTTCGAGATCATGCTCGCCGCGTCTTACGCGCTGACGCTGTATAGCCCAAATACACTGCGGGTCAACGCGGGGTTGCATTACATCGCAGTCAATCTGCTGGGGTCATTGTTCTTTCTGGTAGCGGCGGCGCTCGTTTATGGCTTGACGGGAACGCTCAATATGGCAGAGCTGCCGGAGCGTGTTTTGCAGCTGGCGGCAGACGACCGCCGCCTGTTCGATCTGGCGGCAGCCATGCTGGGCATTGTTTTTCTCATCAAGGCGGCGGCCTGGCCGCTGAATTTCTGGCTGCCCGCAGCCTATGCCAATGCCGCGCCGCCGGTGGGGACGGTTTTTGCCATCCTGACTAAAGTGGGCATTTATGCCTTGCTGCGCATGGGGACACTGTTGCAGGAAAACGGCATCGCCCCCGCGCCGTTTGACGGCGACTGGTTGTTTTATTGCGGACTGACGACGGTCGCGGTCGGTACGCTGGGCGTACTTAGCGCGCAGAAACTTGGCCGCCTGGCCGCTTTTTTCGTGATCGTCTCTTCCGGTACGTTGCTGACCGCCTTTGGCTTCACCGGCACTTTGCTGACCGCGCCTGCCATGTTTTATCTGACCGCATCCGTACTGGGGTGCGGCGCTTTTTTCATGCTGGTCGAAATTGCCGAGCGCGACCGGAGCCAGCTTGACGATCTGCTGGCCATCAGTCTGGAGGCGTTTGGCGTCAAACCCTCGCATGAGGCGGAAGCTTCCGATGAGGATGCCGGTATTCCGATTCCGGCCGCCGCCGCTTTTCTCGGCTTGTCCTTTGTGCTGTGCGGCCTGGTGCTGACGGGGTTGCCGCCCATGCCCGGCTTTATCGGCAAATTTGCCATGCTGGGCGCTTCTTTGAACTCGCTGCCGCCGGCATCAACCTGGCACGTCGGATTGTTTATCGCCGCCATGCTGTTATCCGGGCTGGCGGGCATCATTGCGCTCTCGCGACTCGGCATCCGTATTTTCTGGGATATGGAGCGCCAGACGCCGAGATTGCGTTGGCTGGAAGCTGGGCCGGTTGCGGCGTTGCTGTTGCTGTGCATCGCATTAACCTTGCGGCCGGAAGCGGCCATGTCGTATTTTTCGGCCGCTTCGCGCGCGCTTTATGATGTCGGCGCGTATATCCACGCCGTGACGCCGGATAAGACGCGCAATGAGCCGGGTCGGCAATGAAAGCAGGGGCGATCGGGGAGACGAGACAATGAGGGCAGGGAAGGGGCACCATGATTGAACGTATGCGGCGTTTCCTGATGCCCGCCTGCCTGCTTGTTTTCTGGCTGGTGATCAATAAGTCGCTGGCTGGCGCCGACTGGTTGCTGGGCGGCGCATTTGCGCTGGCGGCAAACGCGCTGACCCGGCGCGTGCGTCCGCTGCATGCCGTGCCGCGGCATCTGGGCGTTATGCTGGCGCTGTGCGGCCGGGTGCTGGCCGATATTGTTCGCGCCAATATCGAAACCGGACAGGTGATTCTATACGCCGCCCGTCGGCCGCCGCATTCGGCCTTCCTCGATATTCCTCTGGAGATGCGCAATCCGCACGGACTGGCGATGCTCAGCATCATCATTACAGCGACGCCGGGCACGGCATGGGCCGGCCTTAATCCGGAAAACAATGTACTGACGCTGCACGTTCTTGATCTCAAAGATAGCGCCGGCGTCCAACGCACAATCAAGGAACGCTACGAACGTCCGCTCATGGAGATTTTTACATGACTGCCATGCTCAAATATGCACTGATCTTTGCGCTGGTCTGCTTTACGCTGTCCATGGTTTTTGCGCTTATCCGCATGCTGCGCGGGCCGGCGGCGCAGGATCGCATCCTCGCGGCGGATGCGCTTTCCATCAATGCCATGCTGATTATCCTGACGCTGGGAATCGACATCGGCTCATCCGTCTATTTCGAGAGCGCGCTGCTGATTGCCTTGTTCGGCTTTGTCAGTTCGACGGCAATGGCGAAGTTCCTGCTTCGCGGCGAGGTGATTGAACCATGAATGCCGTCGATCTTCCGCTCTGGGCTGTTGCGCCGGCTTCGCTTCTGCTGGTCGCCGGCGGCCTGGTTTCGCTGATCGGCGCGCTTGGCCTCCTGCGTCTGGATGATTTTTACGCCCGCGTTCATGCGCCAACCCTGACCAATACGCTGGGCACGGGGTGCGTATTATTGGCCTCGACCCTTATGGCCTCGGCCATGGCCGGGCATCTGGTGATTCATGAACTGCTGATTGCCGTTTTTATCCTGCTGGCCTCGCCGGTAACGACCATTATCCTGATGCGCGCCGCCCGCACGCATGAAAACACGGAAGTGACAGACGCTCCGGAACCTACCGAACCTGCCGGCGGGCAGGAGTGAGTAAGAAGCGGCTCCGGCGGGGCAAGACGGCATACCCCCTCAGAACCCCGCGTAAACAGGGCGTTTGCGGGTAGATGCTCCGGAACCCGCGTGGATAAAGGACTTCAGAGCGCCTGCCTGGAGATGACCTGTTTATAAGGGTTTCAGGCATATCCACTGGAGATGACCGATTGACGGGCTTTTGCGGGTCTTGAAGCGTTGAAACACTTTTGTATAATTCATACAAGGAGGTAACGCACATGGCCAGCATCACCTTTGACACCTACGCTTTTGTGAAGGCGCTTGAGGCAAAAGGCTTTACGATCGAACAAGCCGAAGGCATTAACGAAGCCCTTAAAAACGCTTTGACCGTCGCCGAGGTTGCCACCAAACGAGACCTTACCGACCTTGAATACCGGCTGACGTTAAAAATCGGAACGATGCTGATCGCAACTATCGGCGCAGTAACCGCAATCGGTAAATTGTTTTAAACACGGCAAAAACAAAGCACCCGGCCGCGCGCCGGGTTTTTTATTGTCCGGCGTCGCGCGGGTCGGAAAGGGCTCCCCGCAAACCCGCGTGGATAGGGCATTTGCGGGCAGGCACCTCTGAAACCCTTATAAATAAAGGGCTGGCGGGCAGGGTGCTCGAAGATGCCCTATCTACGCGAGTTTCCGAGGGCTAGTCGGGCACAGTATTCCGGTTTATGTTTTTTGATGCCCTGATCCCCTTGTGCTTAAAGGATTTCCGGACATTTTATGTTTTCTGCTCTGTTTTCTGATTGCCTGGGGCGCTCCGAAAGCGCCAATAGCGGCTCGACTTTGCCAAAAGACAAGACGGCGCAGTACGAGAGTAGTACGGCAAGGCCAGGCCAACAGCAACGTCGTATTTTGGCAAAGGAAGCCGTTATAAAAGGCAAAGCCAATGCGGTAGGAAGCCGCTATGCCTCAGTGATGCCGCGCGCCGGCGGTTCTGCGCGCTTTGCCGAAACGCTTGAGCACATGGGCGCACATGCTGTTGGCCAGTTCTTCCTTGGCGAGGAAAATTTTTCCGGCGTGTTCTTCGGCGAGCAGGGCGGCTTCTTCCTCGGACAGGCCGCGGATAATGACCTCGATTCCCGGGTTCAGGGTGCGTGCCGTCTGTATCATTTTCTGCACCTCGACGGCGCTTGACGCCGAGGCGACCAGCATGCTGGCACGGGCAATGTGCGCCTGAACGAGTACGGCCGGTTCGGCGGCGTTTCCGCCGACAGCGGCAATACCGCGCTGGCGCAGACTTTCGACGATTTCTCGGTTTTCCTCAACCACGACAAAGGGGATGTTCTTCTCGGTCAGGGCGCGGGCGATACGCTGACCGACCTTGCCATAACCGACGAGTACGACTTGTCCGGAGAGAAATTTTTCTTCCGTACTCATCGGCAGTTCGGCAAGCGGGTCGCCGGGGCGCTCCAGTTTTCTGGCGAGTTTAGGATGCGCGAGAATCCATTTTTGCAGTAGCGGCACGCAGAAAAACATCAGTTTGTTAAAGGTGATCGAAATCAGCGCGCCGGCCAGAATCAGATTCTGCGCTTCCATCGTCAGCAGGCCCAGGTTCAGGCCCAAACCGGCGAGAATAAAGGAGAATTCACCGATCTGCGCCAGGCTTGCCATGAGCATCAGCGCCGTATTGAGCGGGTAGCGGAAAACCAGCACAATGGCTGCCGACGCCAGCGGGTTGACGAGCATGATGAGGAAAAGCATGGCCAGAATCTGGAACGGGTCTTCAAGCAGGATGCGCGGGTCGAAGAGCATGCCGACCGAGACGAAAAAAAGCACCGAGAAGGCTTCGCGCAGAGGAAGCGATTCCTCGGTGGCCCGCTGACTGAATGCCGATTCGCGCATCACCATGCCGGCGAAGAAGGCGCCCAGAGCAAAGGACACCGAGAACAGGCGGGCGGCGGTATAGGCGATGCTGACGGCGGCGGCGGCCACACAAAGCGTGAAGAGCTCGCGCGAGCGGGTACGCGCCACGAGCCAGAGCAGACGCGGGATCAGGCGGCGCCCGCCGACCAGCATCAGCACAACGAAGATGAGCATTTTCTCGACGGTGATCAGCAAATTCTGCCAGATGCCGTCATTCCACGACTGCTGTTCGCCGCTAAGTTGGCTGGCCAGCGGGGGCAGCAAGACCAGCACAAACACCATGATCAGATCCTGAACGACCAGCCAGCCGACGGCAAGGCGGCCGTTCATTGAATCGAGCGCGCGCTGTGCTTCCAGCCCACGCAATACAACGACCGTACTGGCGACGGAAAGGGCAAAGCCGAAAATGATCGCGCCGCCGGCATTCCATCCCCACGCCAGTGCCAGCAGCGTGCTCAGCATGGCAGCGATGCTGACCTGGATGATCGCGCCGGGCAGCGCGATTTTGCGCACTGCCATCAGGTCATCGACGGAAAAATGCAGCCCGACGCCGAACATCAGCAGCATGACGCCGATTTCAGCCAGCTGTTTGGCGATGTCGACATCGGCGAGAAACCCCGGCGTGAATGGGCCGATGAAGACGCCGGCGAGCAGGTAACCGACCAGCGCCGGCAGACGCAGACGTTCGGCAATGAGTCCGAAGATAAGGCCAAACCCAAGTCCCAGGGCAAGCGTGGTAATCAGCGGGGCGCTTTCATGCAT
>CALHZD010000026.1 GCA_938040985.1 uncultured Propionivibrio sp. | reverse complement strand
ACGTAGTCCTTCCCACTTATGTTCAGTGTATAGCGTCGCATGGTGTTTATCCTTTCGGGGTCCAAGTACTGGTTTGACGAACTCTGCCAGCGGCAGCCCAGCGGCTGGGCTGTGTACCCGGCCAGTTGGTGCGCACCATGGGCGCAGCCTCGCTTCGCAGAATCAGTTTATGTTTCATGGTAGCAACCATAATTGCTGCCAGAACATCCGCGGCCATGCCGTCGATAGTTTGACCATTATCGGATGCGGACACAGCGGTTGTTGCGGTTTCGGTTTCCTCAGCAGAGTCATCGTCCGCCGCATCGTCGCTCGCCGCAGAGGCTTCTTCGACTTCTTCTTCCTTGTCGAACTTAAGCACAACCGTCAGTATCAGCCACAACAACGCTAGCATGGCAAAGACCAGCCCCATGCCGAGAACGGTCATCTCAAGACCCCATTCTAAATGCTCCATTGTCTTCTCTCATAATTAGTTAAAGAAAAGGCCATCAAACCGGCATCAAACCGTGTTTGCGCGGCGGATTTTGGATGACCTTGGTACGCAAAACTTCAAGCGCCATGGCCAGCCGCGGCCGGGTTTCCTTCGGTTCGATAACTTCATCAATCTGGCCGATGTCAGCAGCGCGGTACGGATTGAGGAATTCTTCATGATAGGCGGCAAGAATTTCCTCTTTGCGCTTCTTCGGATCTTCGGCCTTCTTGATTTCGTCACGGAAGAGAATGTTAACCGCACCTTCAGCGCCCATCACGGCGATCTGGCCTGTCGGCCAAGAAAACGCGATGTCGGCACGCATTTGACGCGAGTTCATGGCGAGGTGAGCGCCACCGTAGGACTTGCGGGTGATGACGGAGACCATCGGCACAGTCGCTTCGCAGTAGGCGTACAACACTTTGGCGCCGTGGCGGATAACGCCGCCGTATTCCTGGCCAGTACCTGGCAGGAAGCCCGGGCAGTCGACAAAGGTGACGATCGGCAGATTGAAGGCATCGCAAATACGGATATGGCGGGCGATCTTATCGCTCGAATTGATATCGAGCGCACCGGCCATATAGCACGGTTGGTTAGCAATAATACCGACCGCGTAGCCATCCATGCGTGCAAAACCGACGACAGCGTTCTGCGCGTAGGCAGGCTGGATTTCCATGAAGCTGTCACGGTCGAAGACGGCATCAATCACGTCACGAATGTCGTACGGGCTATTCGGGCCATCAGGAATGATGCTGTTGAGCGACTCTTCCATGCGACCAATCGAATCTTCGGGAACGACGCGCGGCGGCTCTTCATTGTTGTTCTGCGGCAGATAGCTGAGCAGCTTCTTGACAAGGTTGAGACCATCTTCCTCAGATTCTGCGGATAGATGCGCCACGCCGCTGGTGCCCATGTGAACGCCCGCGCCGCCCAGGTCGTCAACCGAAACCTGCTCGCCCGTCACGGACTTGATAACTTCCGGCCCGGTCAGGAACATGTAGCTTTGACCGGCCATGATGATGAAATCGGTCAGCGCCGGCGAATACACTGCGCCGCCCGCGCACGGACCAAGAATGACGGAAATCTGCGGAATGACGCCGGAAGCTTCGACGTTACGCACGAACACTTCGCCGTAAGCAGCCAAGCTGCGTACGCCCTCCTGAATACGGGCGCCGCCCGAGTCACCCAGGCCGACACAGGGAATACCCGCTTCCAGCGCCTTGTCCATAACGCGGGTAATTTTTTGCGACTGCACTTCGGAGAAGGAGCCGCCCAGCACCGTGAAATCCTGCGCATAAATGGCAACGCGACGGCCATTGATCTTACCGAAACCGGTCACCACGGCATCACCGACGAAACGCTGTTTATCGAGACCAAATGTAGTCAGGTTATGCGTCGCCATCATGCCGATTTCTTGGAACGACCCTTCGTCGAGCAGAAGATTGATCCGCTCGCGCGCCGTCAGTTTGCCGCGTGCGTGCTGCGCGTCGATACGCTTCTGACCGCCGCCCAGCATTGCGCCTTCGCGTTTTTTACGCAGTCCATCCAGAAGTTTCTTTGTCATTCCATCCATCGTCAGAACTCCATCAGGTTAAACAACTTACGTTTTGAAAATAATTGAGCCACGCGCAAATTAACGTGGTTTTCCCTACTCTCGTCGGGATGTATGCACCCTCATACACTAAAGAACTATCATCTTTCTATCCCTAAATCTCAATTGTGGGAATCCACAAGGCCACACATTCCGAATTTAATGCCGCGCTCCCGTCAAGTACATGCTCGCTTGCGCTTACTGTACCCAGAGCGCATTTCTTAGCAGCAGCAACCTTAAAACAGGCGTGAGTCTGTGGCTTTCCGTAATGGTCAACCCTGCGGAATACCTGCATATTAAACAGGGTGATCCGCTCTATACCATCGGATGCACCGGACAAGCGCCGCTTGTTAAGTTTGTAAACGCGTCAGTCAGCACAATAGTGCCACGGTCATTTTTATATCTTTGGTAAAACCCCGGCATTCGCCGACAGCACACCGACAACCCGTACCGCATCAATACAATCCCTGTCGCTAATAGCCAAGTCTGGTGATGAAGACAATCCTGATAAAACTCTTGCTCCTCGTTCTGTTGCATGGCTTGGCGCTGACATCGGCAAACGCAAAGCCGCCGATCGTGATCAAGTTCAGTCATGTCGTCACCCCTGACACGCCTAAAGGGAAAGCCGCCAACTACTTCGCCCAACGCGCCGCCGAACTGACCGAAGGCGCGGTCAGCGTCGAAGTCTTCCCAAACTCGACGCTATACAAGGATAAGGATGAAATACAAGCTTTACAGCTTGGCGCCGTTCAGATGCTCGCGCCTTCTCTGGCCAAACTGGCCCAACTGGGCATCCGCGAATTCGAAGTCTTCGATCTGCCTTATTTATTCGATGACATTCAGACGCTGCATCGGGTTACGGAAGGCTGGCTTGGCGCCAATCTGCTGGGGCGGCTAGAAACGAAGGGCGTGAAAGGGCTGGCGTTCTGGGACAACGGCTTTAAATCCTTTTCGGCCAATCGGCCTTTGCACGATTTGCCCAGTTTCAAGGGGCTGAGGGTCCGCATTCAGCCCTCGAAAGTTCTCGAAGCGCAGATTCGTACGCTCGGCGCCCAGCCCTCGGCGCTACCTTTCTCCGACACCTACCAGGCGCTGCGCACGGGTTTTATCGATGGCGCGGAAAACTCACACTCAAACTTCTTTACACAAAAAATATATGAAGTACAAAAACACATCGCGCTGACCAACCACGGCTACCTGGGCTATGCGGTCATCGCCAACAAACGCTTCTGGGACAACCTGCCCGCCCGCATCCGCTACCAACTGACACAGGCGATCGGAGAAGCGACCGAGTACGCTAACCGCATTGCGCAGGAAGAAAACGATCAAGCGCTCCGAAAAATCAAGGCGACCGGCAAAACCCGCATTTATACGCCCAGCTCGGCGGAACGCGCCGAACTGCGGCGCGCCATGCTCGCAACACATGCAAAAATGGCGCCTTATATCGGCCAAAGAGTCGTCGACGCTGTCTACGAAGAAACAGGATTCGATCCCGGCAAGCAATAACCGACGCGCCCGCTCATGCCGGCCAACCCGCATCTGGCGGATTTTGCATAGGCCTTGCCGCTATAATCGGCCAATGATCGACTCATCTCCTCTCTCGCTCCCCGCGATCCGCCGCCTGCCCGACCCGCTCATCAGCCAGATTGCCGCAGGCGAAGTCGTTGAACGCCCGGCTTCCGTCCTCAAGGAGCTGCTGGAAAATGCGCTCGATGCCGGCAGTTCATCCCTGCAAATTCAACTTGAAGAAGGCGGCGTCAAACTGATTCGGGTCACCGATGACGGCGCCGGCATCGCCAAGGATGAACTGGCGCTGGCGCTGACCCGTCACGCCACTTCCAAAATCGCCTCGCTCAACGATCTCGAACACGTCGGCACGTTTGGTTTCCGCGGCGAAGCATTAGCTTCAATCGCCTCTGTCGCCCGCCTGACGCTCATCAGCCGCCGGGTAGGCGCCCCCCATGCCTGGCGCTTGGCGGCCGACGCCAATCTGCCCGAACCCGCCGCGCTGGCGCAGGGCACCCTCGTCGAGATGCGCGATCTCTACTACAACACGCCGGCACGCCGGAAATTCCTCAAATCCGAAGCCACTGAACTGGCACATTGTCTGGAAGCCATCAAGCGCGTCGCGATGGCCTATCCGGAAGTCGCCATCATGGCGTCACACAATGGCCGCACCAGCCTGCGTCTGCCCAAAGGCGACATGCAGGCGCGTATCGGCGCCATTCTCGGCGATGCCTTCACGGCGGAATCACGCCTTGTCACTGCGGATGCCAGCGTGCTCAAACTCACCGGCTACTGTGCCCT
>CALHZD010000025.1 GCA_938040985.1 uncultured Propionivibrio sp. | reverse complement strand
CGACGCGCAGACCTTCTGCCGCGAACACGGCCTGGACGCGGCAGACAGCGAACTGATCGTCTGGCTGGTGCGCGATCACCTCCTCATGTCCAACGTAGCCCAGAAAAAGGACACCTCCGACCCCGACGTCATCGCCGGCTTTGCCGCCGCCGTGCGCGACGAACGCCGCCTGACCGCGCTCTACCTGCTGACCGTCGCCGACATCCGCGCCACCAGCCCGAAAGTCTGGAATAGCTGGAAAGGCCAACTGCTCGAAGAACTCTATCGCCTGACCGTGCGCGCCCTGCGTGCAGGCGGCCAGCTCCCGCCACGGCAAGGCTGGATTCAGGAAAAGCAGGACGAAGCCAAACGCCTGATGCGCGCGCAATCCATCCCCGATGCGGCGCACGAAGTGCTATGGGCACAGCTCGATACCGTTTATTTTCTGCGCCATTCGCCCGCCGAAATCGCTTGGCACACCTGTCTGCTGCACAAGCGGATCGACAGCCCGCAGCCCATCGTCAAGGCGCGCCGGCACCATAGCGGCGCCGGCATCGAAATTGCGGTCTATACCCGTGATGCCGACGATCTATTCCTCCGCATCGTCGGTTTCTTCAGCCGCGCCGGCTTCAACATCATGGACGCCAAAATACATACGACGCGGCACGGCTACGCACTGGACAGCTTCATCCTGCTCAATTTCAGCGAACGCGAAATGAGCATCGACGCGCTGCTTGAACGTATCGAACACCAGCTTGCCGCACAACTGGCCAGCAATGCGCTGCCGAAAGCGCCTCCCACCGTGCGCCCGTCGCGCCAGGTCAGGCACTTCCCCATCCAGCCGGCCATCACCATCCAGCCGGACGACAAAGGCCAGTCCTTCATCCTCTCCGTATCGGCCACCGACCGCCCCGGCCTGCTCTACACGGTCGCCGAAACGCTGGCCGAGCACGGCGCCAACCTGCACACCGCCAAGATCGCCACCTTGGGCGAGCGCGTGGAAGATACCTTCCTGATCAGCGGCGGCGACATCACCGACAGCGCCAACCGCATCCGGCTGGAAACCGAACTGCTTGACCGGCTCAAACGCTGAGGCGGCAGAAATGCCGGCGCCGGCAAAAAAGCCAATGCCGTGCATGCCGGCCAACGCCGCCCTTGCCGCATCCTGATCACCGCCGGAAGCGGCGTTGCGGTTCGCCTGCGCCAAAATCGGCCGGCCGCAGCGGAGCGCAATAACTCGTCGGCCTGAACCCCGCGTCTTTTGGGCGTTTCAGCCGAGCCGCTTCCGGAGCCCTTGTCGACAGGGCGTTTGCGGGCAGGTAGGCCGGAAGTGCGCGTAAACAGTGGGCTTGCAGATAGGCAAATTTGGGACGCCCGTAAATACTGGGCTAGCGGATAGGCAAGCCGGAAGTGCCCATAAATAGGGGGATTGAAGATAGGCAGGCCTGAAACCCCCGTAAACAGTGGGCTTGCGGATAGGTAGGCCTGAAACGCCCGTAAACACCGGACTGGCGGGCAACCCTTCCGGAGATGCCCGTTTTACGCGGGCTGCGGGGCAGGCGTGGTGGCGGGTGTTGTCGTAGGTCTGTGACCGTGTTGTGACTGGTCTTCGGCCGCCGGCTGTGATTCAACCTGCAATGCGTCCTTCCCGCGCGGCCAGTGGGCAGTCGGCATCAACGCGCCGGATAGATCGCTTTTACGCTTCGCTTCTGCACGGCCGGCGGTGCGCCGGTGATGCGCGGCCGGCAACCTTTGGGACAGCCTCGGTGGCAAACCAAGGCTTATTTTTAACCTCGCGGAAACTTTTCTTCCGCTTTCTTTCGCAAGGCTTCCATTTCAGAAGCTGTTGCCCCCATGACAGAAAAAGTATTCTGCATGGACTGTTCAAAATTCGAAAAGGTATCGAGCGCAGCTTTTCCCAGTAGGGTTAAGGGGGCAGTTACCCCGATGGAAAGAGAAGTGCCGATAACTGCTAACTTCGCATTGATGCTTTCTACAGCCTTATCAATATCTTGCTCAAGTTTTGCAATCTCTCGATTTGATTTTTCTATGCCGTCATGCAGCTTATCTGTTTTTAGCGATAACTCTGCATATATTTCGCCTATACTCTTTCCCATGTGTCTAATCCGTTACTTATGTATCATCCCCTGCAAAAATATCTTCCATATCTTTTTGGAATTGCTTTTTATCTTTTTCTTCCGCTGCCTCTTTTTTCCGTTTCGCTTCCTGTAAGCGGTTATCCGCTTCAACGGCAACAAGACATGCTTCATCAAAAAGAAAGGCTTCAAAATCGTTTAAGCCTCTGATGTATTCGCTTGGTCTGCATCGATAGTATTTTGCAAGCCTGCCGAAGCGGACGAATTGTACGCATCCAAATTTTTTTTTATATCTTTCTCCCATCCTTTCAGATAAAAAAGGAAAAGATCATCTAAAAAATCCTTCGGCATTACATCGTTTATATCGCTCATCTCTATACCCCGTATTTTTAAAATGGCGTCGTAACATTCCTGATATGTCGGGGTAATCATACTCTTTCTCGCAAGCTCAATGAGGAATTCTTCTTCCTCCTCTTTCATCTTTTTTATATCAAGCTCTGTGATTTTTAAATCTTTTTCTCCGACTGCTTCACTCAATCCGTTTACAAACTTATACAAGATATTCGGGAAACGTCCGCAGGTTAAAAGCTCTTGAAAATTCGTTTTATGAATAAGAAACTTTTGCTTTTCTCCGTTCCATAAAAGTTCCACCCATTCGCAAGTAGCCATCGCAAGCCGTTCCGCTTCATTTTTTGGCGCAGCCTGTTCAATCTTTGTAATCTCTGCTGCAATTACCCTTTTAGTCCGGATGTTTTTTATCAATTTTTTGAATACGCCGATC
Organism: uncultured Propionivibrio sp.; assembly: GCA_938040985.1. GTDB lineage: Bacteria > Pseudomonadota > Gammaproteobacteria > Burkholderiales > Rhodocyclaceae > Propionivibrio. Next base: position 1,406 of record CALHZD010000025.1, on the reverse strand, counting down.
ATCTTCTCTTTATCTCCTTAAAGTGTGCGCAAAGCCGCCCGTCTTCGCTTATGCAAGACAGACGGCAAAAAAGCAGCTACATGCCGACATAGGCGGTATAATCCGCACTTGAAATTTCTTTGATGAATTTTAACGGTAAGTCGCTGCGCTTATTATCGCCGCCTGAACCCTGCAGTTCAGCCGCTCCAAAAGCATCTTCGCTTGCTTCGCTTCCTTGCGGGGTGATTTGGCAAGACGGGAAGGTAATGGCTTTTACCCGCGTAAATGAGCTTTTGGTATTGTTTCCTTCTTCGTATTGTTCAACGAAGTACCGCATTGCGATAAGCGGCGGATTTCCGGTATTATCGATATACAGTTCTCCCGTTTTTTCATTGTACGTGTGTCCGGTTACGAGGGCGAAAAGAGATGACGGCAGCGTTGCAAAGGAAGCGGTGATGTTTGTTCCTTTTATCTTGTCCGCTTCTTTTACCGAGCAGCGGATACCGTGTCCGCTTGTTGCATCTTGGCTCTTTCCGCTTTCTTTTTCAAAATCATCTTTGAAACTCTTTGCCTCTTTTGTCGTAACCCAGCCGATAATACCGAGTAAGGACGCAAGCCGCCCCTGAAACCCGATGGGGGCAAAAAACGGTAAGTCTCCCGCTGCCTCTGTGGTAATTTTAAGGTACTCTGCATCGTAATCAGCTCCTACGGCTGTTTTAGCAGCCTTTAGCTTTATGCCGTTTCCCGCAAGAGAGGAGAGGTCGTCGTGGGCGAGCGCCTCGATTCTCAGCTTGTCTATTGCGTCGGAGGCGTTGGAGACGAGCTCCCGGAGGAATATATCGGGATTCGAGTACACCGAATGGATCATGAGATCCAATACTTCCCTCGCTTCGCTCTGAAATTCGTATCGTTCCGTCTGTGTCAAATCGGTGCGCCCTCCTTTCGAACGTTTGTCCTTCGAAAGTTTATTATACCAGAGGAGCCCGGATTCCATAAAGTCGTCGTTCTTTCGTGAGGGTACAGAGGAGTCCGCGGACGATTTCCGCCCGAAATTCAGGGACAGGCGGCATGGGTGCCGGAATGGGCTTTTCGATGCTATAATGCGCTTCGAAAGCGGGTTTTGAAAGAAAAAGAACGGCGGAAGGAAGTGAGCGCATGAAGTCCGCTCCGAGCTCCCGCGAGGAGTTGCTCGTCAGGCTGATCGGCATTCCCAGCGTCACGCAGTCGCCCGAGGAAAACGACGCTGCGCTCTTTATCCGCGACAGCCTCTTTCGGCTCGCGTACTTCAGGGCGAATCCCTCTCATCTCGTTCTCCTGCCGACCCTTCTGGAGGGGGACGGACGGGCGCTTCATTCGGTGATCGCGCGGATGATGGCGCCTCGTCCGACCGCAAAGACGGTCGTCCTCGTCGCTCACTACGATGTCGT
>CALHZD010000024.1 GCA_938040985.1 uncultured Propionivibrio sp. | reverse complement strand
AGGAAAGTCAGCGGGGCGCGCTGCCGCTCAGCGCAACGGCATCAAAAGAAACCCTTGCGGGCGGAGCCAGCGCCTACAGTCAAACAATCCTTTCAATCCTTATTTTCAGGTTCTGCCGAGAGACTGCCCGCAAGCCCGCGTATTTAGAGGGCTTCCGGGCATTTTATGTTTTCTGCCCTGTTTTTACGGATTTCAGAGGGGTGCTCCAGAAGCTTATAGCGGCTCGACTTTGGCAAAAGACAAGGCGGCGAGCCACAGGCAGTACGAGGAGTACGGCAAGGCAAGCCAACGCGGTATTTTGGCAAAGGAAGCCGCTATGGTTCGACGTTGCCAAAGATAAGGCGGTAAGCCGCTGACAGACCATGCAGTACGGCAAGGCCAAGCCAACACGGCAACGCCGTATTTTGGTAAAGGAAACGCTATACCTCCTCGGAGATGCCCGGAATACGCGGGCTGGCGGGCAGGTGTTTTTCTGCATTGGCTTTTCCCTGACCGGGGCCGGTATCATGTCGGCCTGATATTGATTGCTTCGGATCATTGGGTGGAGCGGCTTTGAAAGTTCTCGTCACGGGCGCAAACGGTTTTGTCGGGCGCGGCGTCTGCGCCGTGCTGGCACAGCGCGGTCATACGCTGGTGCGCGCTGTCCGCGGGTTAACGCCATCGGACAAACCGGGCGCGCAAGATGCGTTGGCGGTGGGCGAGGTGAATGGCGGTACGGCGTGGGATGCGGCGCTGCGGCAGGCGCCGGAAGCAGTGGTGCATCTGGCCGCGCGGGCGCATGTGACGCGGGCGATTGCCGGCGATGCCGAAATCTGCCGCCGGACAAACGTGGACGGGGCGGTGCGCCTGGCCGAACAGTGCGCGGCTGCCGGCGTGCGCCGGTTTATCTTCATGAGCAGCGTCAAGGTCATGGGCGAGGGGCGCGCGTGCTCGTACCGGGAAAGCGACGCGCCTGCGCCTGTCGGCACGTATGCAGCGGCGAAATGGGAGGCGGAGCAGCGCCTGCACGAGATTGCCGGGCGCAGCGGCATGGAACTGGTCGTGCTGCGCCCGACGCTTGTTTATGGGCGCGGCGTCAAGGCGAATTTTTTTAGCCTCATGCGCGCCGTCGATCGACGGATTCCTTTGCCGCTTGGCGCAGTCGCTAACCGGCGCAGCCTGATTTACCTGGGCAATCTGGCCGATGCGACGGCGCGGTGCCTGACGCACCCAAACGCTGCGGGGAAGACCTATTTGCTGAGCGACGGCGAAGATGTTTCCAGCGCTGAACTGGTACGGCGCATTGCCGAAGCGCTCGGACGGGCGCCGCGCCTCATGGCCGTGCCGCCGCGCTGGCTGCATCTGGCGGCGCGTCTGATGGGCCGGGGGGACGCCGCCGACCGGCTGCTCGGTTCGCTGACTGTCGATAGCCGCGCGATCCGCACGGATCTTGGCTGGCGGCCTCCTTATACGATGCGCCAGGGGCTGGCGGATACCGCCGCATGGTATCGAACGTGGGCGGACGAGGACTCGCCGGCATGAAGCGCATTTTTGATATCGCGCTTGCCATCGGCCTTGGCATGCTGTTTCTGCCGGTATTGCTGGCGCTGGCTTTGCTTGTCCGCCTGACTTCGCCGGGGCCGGCGCTGTACTGGTCGGATCGGGTCGGTCGGGAGAACAGGATCTTTCACATGCCCAAGTTCCGCAGCATGCGCGTCGATACGCCCGCCGTGGCAACGCATCTGCTGGCGGACCCGGAAGCCTGCATGACGCCGATCGGGTCGTTTTTACGCCGTTCGAGTCTGGACGAGCTGCCGCAGTTATGGAATATTCTGACCGGAGAGATGAGTTTTGTCGGGCCGCGTCCGGCGCTGTTCAACCAGGATGACCTGATTGCGCTGCGCACGGAAGCCGGGGTTCATGTGCTGACGCCGGGATTGACCGGCTGGGCGCAGATCAACGGGCGGGACGAGCTGCCGATTCCGGAAAAGGTGCGGCTGGATGCCGAGTATCTGCGGCGGCGTTCTTTCGCCTTCGATCTGCTGATTCTGTGGCGAACGGCGATCAAGGTATTGCGCCGCGATGGGGTCTCGCATTAGTCTGTGCCGCGAGCATTCATCCCTATTTTTCAATTTTTCGGAGCGATACCATGAGTTTTGGAGGGCGCGTCTTTTGCGATCCCTGATTCGATTTTCCTTGTCGGTGCTGGCCTTGCCGCGTTTTGCCAAGCGCCTGATCGTACTTGCCGGCGACGCCGGGCTGTGCGCGCTGACGGTCTGGCTGGCTTTCTATCTGCGCCTCGATCTGTGGCTGGGATTTTCCGAAGTCTATTTCCAGCCGGTGCGTGCGGCGATGGCCTCCATGCTGCTGGCGCTGCCCATCTTTATTAAACACGGTTTCTACCGTGTCATTTTCCGCCATTCCGGGCTGTCCGCCCTGGACATGATGCTGCGCGCCTTCGCACTCTATGCGGCGTTGTATGCGGCGCTGATCGCCGGTATCGGCATTTCTGGCGTGCCGCGCAGCGTGGGCATCATTCAGCCCATGTTGCTGCTGCTGGCGGTCGGCGCTTCGCGGGCGCTGGCGCGTTATTGGCTGGGCGGCCTGTACCGCGAGCAGTTGCGTCGTTCCTCTTTGCCCAAGGTGCTGATCTACGGTGCCGGTTCGGCGGGGCGCCAGTTGGCTGCGGCGATTGCCAATAGCCACGAAATGCGCGCTGTCGGTTTCCTCGATGACGACGACCGCCTGCATGGGCAAATCGTCAACGGCCTGCCGATCCACAGTTCCGATGCGCTTGAGGAAATCATTGCGGCTGAAAATATCAGTACGGTGCTGCTGGCTTTTCCATCAGCGTCCCGACGCCGCCGCAATGAAATTCTGGAACGGATCCGATCGGCCCGTGTGGCGGTGCGCACGCTGCCGAACATGAGCGACCTGATTCAAGGGCGGGTCAGTGCTGCCGATGTTCACGATCTGGACGAGGACGATCTGCTCGGCCGCGAGCCGGTGCCGCCCGATGCGGCGCTGCTGGCGAAGAATGTGGCGGAGAAGGTGGTCATGGTCACGGGGGCGGGCGGCTCGATCGGCAGTGAGTTGTGCCGTCAGATCGCCGCGATCGGTCCGGCAAAGCTGCTGCTGGTGGAACAGAGCGAGTTTGCCCTGTATACGATTCATCAGGAACTGCGCGAGAAGTTTGCCGGGCACGGGCTGGATGCGATTCCGTTGCTGGCTTCGGTGCAGGATGCGGCGCGCCTGCGCGAGATCATGGCGGCCTGGTCGCCTGGCACGGTTTTTCATGCGGCGGCCTATAAGCATGTGCCGCTGGTCGAGCATAATCCTGTCGAAGGCGTGAAGAATAATGTGCTGGGTACTTTGCGGGCCGCGCAGGCGGCTGAGGAAAGCGGCGTTGCCGATTTCGTCCTGATTAGTACCGACAAGGCCGTGCGTCCGACCAATGTCATGGGCGCCAGCAAGCGGCTCGCGGAAATGGTTTTGCAGGCGCTGGCTGCGCGGGCGGCGGAGCGCGGCGGACGCACCTGCTTCACCATGGTGCGCTTTGGCAATGTGCTGGGCTCTTCCGGTTCCGTCGTGCCGATGTTCCGCCGGCAAATCCGTGACGGCGGGCCGATCACCTTGACGCACGCAGAAATGACCCGCTATTTCATGACCATTCCCGAAGCGGCGCAGCTTGTCATCCAGGCGGCCGCGCTTTCCCAGGGGGGCGACGTATTTCTGCTGGATATGGGGCAGCCGGTGAAGATCGCCGATCTGGCGCGCCGCATGGTGCAACTCTCCGGCCTGACCTGCAAGGACGACGAAAATCCGGAAGGCGACATTGAAATCCGTGTCACGGGTCTGCGCCCCGGTGAGAAGCTGTACGAAGAACTGCTGATCGGCGATCACCCGCAGCTGACGCCGCATCCGCGCATCATGAAAGCCCATGAGGTGTTTCTGCCTTGGCCGGAACTGGCGGAAAAAATGGCGGAGCTGGAAAAAGCGCTCGCCGCGAACGATGTCAATGCGCTGCGGGCGATGTTGAAAGCGCTGGTTTCCGGCTATGCGCCGAGCGAGGGCGTGGTCGACTGGGTTTGTCTGGAGCAGGAAAGCAGCGGCGATACCGTGCACTGAGTGTTCGGGTGGGGGCGCGAGGCAAAAAAGGCGCTGAAAGCCGCCGTGGCGCCTCGTCTGCAAAGCGCTAGTCCGGATCAAGCCCCTTGAAATGGCAAGCAGGGTATTCCCGAATACTTTTCTGACAGGCGCCGCTGGAGCCCGCGTGGATAGGGCGTTTCCGGGCAGGCGTCTCGGAAACCCGCATGGATAAAGGGCTTGCGGGCGCCCTCCCCGGAGATGCCCTGAATACGCGGATCTCAGAGCATCCCTTTGGAGATGCCCTATCCACAAGGGCTGGCGACGTATAGGGAATGCCGCCTGCCGAAAGGCGCGCGGCGAAAAAGCCAGGGCGCGGGCAAGGCCCGCAGTCATGAAGCGTTCTGTTTCGCCCAGGCGATGAATCGGCGCAACCCTTCCTCGAAAGGTACCGTCGGCGTCCAGCCCAGATGGCGGCGGGCGCGGCTGATGTCCAGATAGTTGACGGGAACGTCAAATGTGCGCCCGGGCAGATAGTTGCGCTGTGTCGGGCGCCCGGTGACCGATTCGATGGCATCCAGGATGTCATTGAGGCTCAATCCCTGCCCGGAGCCAATATTGAAAACGTCATTGGCCTCGTCGTGATTCATGGCGGCCAGCAGCGCCGAGGCGACGTCGGCAATGTGAATGTAATCGCGAACGACCGTGCCGTCGCCCCAGATGTCGATGGTTTCCCCGCGCAGCGCTTTGCCGACAAACACGGCAACCGCTCCCTGGCTAGCATGAGTGCGCTGCCGTTCGCCGAAAGGATTGGCCAGGCGCAGTATGGTGTAGTTCAGGCCATGCAGTTCGCGGAACAGGCGTAGGTATTTTTCGATGGCCAGCTTGGCGATGCCATACGAGCACAACGGGTCGGTCGGATGGCGCTCATCGATGGGGGTGTGCTGCGGAATACCGTAGACTGTGCCGCCTGAGGAGACGAACACGATTTTTCCCACTTTGGCCTCGACCGCACGTTTGAGAAGTCGGAGCGTACCGATGAGGTTGCTTTCGATATCGAAGACGGGATCGGCGTTTGAAGATTGCGGCAGGGTGGTCGAAATGAGATGAAAACAGACGTCGCACCCCGTGAGCGCTTGCGCAATATCAGCGTCGTTGCCCAAGTCCCCTTCGAACAGCTCGAAGTTGCCTGACGGATTTACGCCGACGCTCGAAGGCGCTTCCAGCTGCTTGACATTGGGGCGGTCAAAGCAACGTACCCGGTGACCTGCGGCCAGTAAGGCATCGACAAGATGGGAGCCGATGAATCCTCGGCCGCCCAGAACCAGGCAATGCTTGGCATGACTCATATACAGCGCTCCTTCGTGAATGGGGCAAATGTACGGACGGCAGTCATGAGTAATTACATGGCTGATAATTGCCCGCGTTCCGTCCGCTTACACAATGTATAAGGGCGCATTTTACGCGATGCCGGGAGGACTCCGCCGATGTCCGGTAGATGATGTGGCAGATCGGCAGCGATCAGCTGAGTGAAACGTCAGCAATGATACGGTGGGCGGTTTGTCCGGTTGCTGGCGCACACAGTACAATTCGGCCTGGATTGATGACCGGTCATTAGCGACGGGTCGATGTAATACGAAACACGGATCGAAAATTGTAGGCGGCCCATTGATAACCTGGGCTTTTATAAATTTCCCTGGTTTTTTCGTGGCGTTCGTTCATCATTAATTAAAAAATTTAGGCTGGTAAATTCCTTAAAACGGGGCTTTTGCCAGATTTTGCAAAGATCTGTACTTACGTTCCGCCGTGTTGTTTTTTGAAATGGAAAAAATTTGATGGGGACGCAGTTTGGCATGTCCATGTCGTGCTGACACAATGAGTGATCCTACGCTATGTGCACCGGCTGTATCGTGCGGCCGTAACGATTCTGCCCATCCTGGTTTTCAGGACAAGCCGGCGCAGGTCGCAATTTTGCTGTGTACGTACCAAGGTGAGCGGTTTTTGTCTGAACAGATCGATTCTTTCCTTGTCCAGACTTACCGGTACTGGAAAGTCTGGGCTTCCGACGATGGTTCGACCGATGGCACGCTGGGCATTCTGGACGCTTACCGGGAAAAGCTCGGTCATGAACGGTTGAATGTTGTGCATGGGCCGGGTCAGGGGTTTGTCGCCAATTTTCTTTCCCTGGTTTGCTGCAATGATATACAGGCGGACTTCTATGCCTACGCCGATCAGGACGACATTTGGCTCAATGACAAACTTGAGCGGGCCATCAAATGGCTCGCTTCCTTACCGCGTACTGTGCCGGCGCTGTATTGCTCGCGGACTTTGTTCGTTGATGAAGAGAATCGGGAAATTGGTATGTCGGCTTTGTTCAGCAAACCGCCGACATTTTCTAATGCGCTGGTACAAAGCATCGGCGGTGGCAACACGATGGTATTCAACGACGCAGCCCGTGCGTTGCTTTGTCAGGCGGGGGCGGATGTTCCGGCCGTGTCGCACGACTGGTGGACCTACATGGTGGTGGCCGGATGTGGTGGCAATGTCTTTTATGACGCTGCGCCATCCTTGCGCTATCGGCAACACGGGGACAACCTCGTCGGCATGAATACGGGTATTGGCGCAAGGTTTGAACGCTGGCGCCTGCTCTGGGATGGACGCTTTCAAAGGTGGAATGAAGCCAACCTGGCCGCGTTGCGGCGGTTGCGGGAAAAGCTGACTCCGGAAAATCGGGAAATTATGGATCGCTTTTCCCGTGCGCGGACATTGCCCAGGGGGCCGGGGCTTGTTGCGCTATGGCGTTCGGGCGCCCATCGGCAATCATGGGTGGATAGTCTTGGCCTGTTCGTGGCATTTTTTTTCAAAAAAATGTAAGGTGCAAACTTTTTTCTGCCATATTTGCCATCCATGCGACAGTTACGATTTTGGCAAGGCGGTAATCAAACGATCGATATATTGGTTTTCTGCCCAGCGGAAATACGACCGGTACAGAAAGGCAAAAAACATATATGCATGGGAAACCAGGTTCATCGATTTGCACAGCTTGCTGGAGAGTACTCCAAGATGGGAATTTAAAACTTCATGCAGAATTTTTTGATAAATCCCGTGGAGATGTTCGCCTCGCTATGGCGAAATCGAGAATTGATCTTAGCTTCGGCTCGGCGGGAGGTATTGGGACGTTATCGCGGATCGTTCATGGGGCTATTCTGGTCGGTATTTACACCGCTATGCATGCTGGCAGTGTACACATTTGTTTTCGGTGAAGTGTTTAAGGCGCGCTGGGGCGTCGAAAACGAATCAAAAATGCAGTTTGCCCTGATGCTGTTCGCCGGGCTGATTGTTTTTAACCTGTTTGCCGAATGCGTTAATCGTGCCCCAAATCTGATATTGGTAAATGTCAATTACGTCAAAAAAGTCGTTTTTCCGCTGGAAATTTTGCCTGCCATTGCGCTGGCCTCGGCGCTTTTTCATTGTTTAATTAGTTTAGGCGTCTGGTTATTGGCTTACATTCTGTTTTTTGGTGCTCCGCCTCTGACAGTGTTTTATTTACCAATGATTCTTCTGCCTTTTGCTTTCATGATTATGGGAGTGACCTGGGTGCTGGCTTCTCTTGGCGTCTATTTGCGTGATGTGGCGCAATTTATTGGCGTTCTGACTTCCATGTTCATGTTTCTTAGTCCGATTTTTTATCCAGCAACTGCTTTACCCGAAGCATATCGCCAGATTCTGTTTCTCAACCCTTTGACGCTGGTCATTGAGGAAGTGCGAGCAGTGCTGTTTTTTGGACGTTCTACCGATTTTGTCTTGTTGGCCATTTATTGGATTGTGACGCTTATGTTCGCATGGTTAGGTTTTATTTGGTTCCAGAAGACGCGCAAGGGGTTTGCTGATGTACTCTGAAACCATAATCGAAGTTGAGAACCTCGGAAAATGCTATCAGATTTACGAACAACCTCGCGACCGCCTTAAACAGATGCTCTTTCCGCGCCTGCAACGCTTGGCAAGAAGGCCTGTGCGAACATATTTCCGAGAATTCTGGGCACTGAGAGACGTTAGTTTCAAGATCGGAAAAGGCGAAGCAGTCGGTATTATCGGCCGCAATGGCAGCGGAAAATCCACCTTGCTGCAAATGATTTGTGGCGTACTTGGCCCGACTTGCGGCCGGGTTGAAACGCGCGGGCGTATTGCGGCGCTACTGGAGCTAGGATCCGGGTTCAACCCTGAGTTTACCGGGCGTGAAAATATTTATATGAATGCTGCGCTGCTTGGATTGAGCAGGCAGGAAATTGATGCGCGTTACGACGAAATTGTTGCGTTTGCCGATATCGGTAATTTTATTGAGCAGCCTGTCAAAACCTATTCGAGCGGAATGTTTGTGCGCTTGGCGTTTTCTGTTGCCGTACATGTTCAGCCCGATATTCTGGTTGTGGACGAAGCCCTGAGCGTCGGAGACATTGCTTTCCGCAACAAGTGCATTGAAGTTATCCAACGAATGATGGCGCGCGGTGTAACCATACTTTTTGTTACCCACGATCTGAGCACCCTCCAGTTGCTATGCACGCGCGTGCTCTGGCTGTCCAATGGGCAACTACGCGCCAGCGGCGACCCTGTATCGATTTCCCAAGATTATTATGTTGATATGCTGCCGGATGGTGGAACGCAATTGGCGGAGGATCGAAGTTTTCTGCCGCCGCAACAAGAAACCGGCAAGGCACGCTTTACCGAGTTGCGCTTACTCAATGGCGATACAGCGCATTACCGGGTAGGACAGCCTTTACGCCTGGGTTTTGTTCTTCGGGCGCAAACCGATCTGCCGAAAATTGTATTTGCCGTCAGTATTTACCGTGCGGATGGTGATTGGCTGATCGGGCAAACAAGCCGCGATGACGGGGTATTCTGGGATGCGCCCAAGGCAGGCCAAGAGTGTTCAGGCTCGTTAATCCTGAATCCGTTGTGTTTGGCGCCTGGTAAGTATCTTGTGGCATTTGCTGCGTATGCGGAGGATTATTCTTTGTGCTTTGCACTGACCGATTTGTGTCTACCATTTTCTGTTCGAGCCGATTTCCCAACGTGGGGGAAATTTCATCATCCTGGTGTTTGGGTTATTGGAGGTGAGGCGTGAGTCAGAGCGAGCAAAGCGATGTTCAAACGGGACTGGAACGGATTCGTGTAGCTGAGGTTCCCATAGAGCATCATCATTATATCGTGCTGAGTTTGCTGAACGCGTGGATGGAAACGGTTGCTGCTCCTATGGCAAGTGGTGTGGTACTGGATTATGGTTGCGGTGGCCAACCTTACCGGCGTTTATTGGAGCGTTACGCCACACGTTATATTGGTGCAGATGTCGCGGCGGCTGCCGGTATCAAACCAGATATCGTCTTGACGCCAGGCAAACCGGCTCCTTTGCCAGATGCCTCTGTAGATACCATCCTCTCCACGCAGGTGCTGGAACACGTTTATGATTTCAAGTCATATCTGGAAGATTGCAGCCGTCTTTTGCGACCAGGCGGCAGGATGATTCTAAGCGCGCCCATGCATTGGCGCCACCATGAAACCCCTTACGATTACTGGCGCTTTACCCGTTTCGGTCTTTGGAAAAGTATGGAGGATTCCGGTTTCGGTATTCTCGATTTTCGTCCTTGTGGTGGATTTTTTGCCATGTTGGGTCAAGCTTTCATGGATTATAGAAATGAGAAAGGGAAGCGTGGCAAATTTACAGCCAGCATCATCAATCGACTTTCCTTGCGGCTGGATGGCCGGCTAGCCGATACGGACGATACGTTGGGATGGATGTGTATCGTAGAAAAACTATAGGCTGACGCTTGCCTGCAAAATTTAGGGAAATAAAGTAAAAGCACTGAAATTGGGGAATTGGAAAAAGAATGTTTGCGAAACTTAAAGAGAAATCGGAAATGAATACACAAAAACTTTTTCCGTGTCCGGTATGTCAGAGCAGCGAAAGTAACTCCCATCTGTGTGAAGTTGATGGTTATACCATTCGAGGGTGTAGGCGCTGCGGTGCGGAGTTTGTATCGCCGATGCCGGATGCTGAGATGCTGAAAGCTTATTATGATCGTAAACAGTGGTTCGAAGGTGGCGAGCGCGGTGGCTACGAGGATTACGACCGGCAAACTTCTACTTCTGTGGCGACGGTCAGGCCTTTGCTTGAGGCGTACGGGACGAAACAAGGGTTATCCATTCTGGACGTCGGTTGTGGTTACGGTTCACATTTGAGCGTGGCTGCAGAGCTTGGCTGGAAATGTTTCGGCGTCGAGTTATCCGATCACGCGCGCGGGGTTGCACAAAGTCGACTTGAGGGCCGCGCCTATATTGTCGAAAGCCTGGCAGACCTCATTCCGCATGAATTTGATGTAGTGCTGATGCTTGATGTTATCGAGCACTTTCCCGATCCCTATCCTCTATTTTTCAGTCTTTTCTCTATTGGTGCAATTACCCCAAAGACACGGGTGATCATCAGTACGCCCAACGCCGGATCAAGTGAGGCGGAAAAAGACCCGAAGACTTGGGTATACCGCCATCCCCCGTCACATCTTGTCTATTACCGTGCAGAAACTTTGCGCTTTTTCCTGGAAAAACTGCGTTTTACGAACGTCGATGTACACGGTATCTATCCGTTAATTGCAGGGGAGAAAAAAGAGCTTGCATTGGCCGATTATGGTGGCTTGATGGCCATAGCGGAAGGAAGCGATTTTACCGAGTTTATGCATGAACGCTATGTGCCCGGCACTTGGTCGAAAATTGCCGAATATGAGCATTTCCCGCGTTATGAATTGGCCCGGCGTTTTGTCCGGGGCAAAAGGGTGCTCGATTTTGGTTGTGGCTCCGGTTATGGCTCAGCCATGCTTGCTAAGGATGCCGCCGAGGTTGTTGGCCTGGATATTGATGCGTCTGCGCTTGACTGGGCTAAAAACACGCATTGTCGCTCTGGTTTAAATCTGGAATTTTATTGTTGTGATGATCTGGGAGGCGCTTTACCCGATGCCTCATTTGATGTGGTGACATGTTTTGAAATGATCGAGCATGTAAATTTCGAAACACAATGCGCCACATTAATCTCGATTGCCCGTTTATTGCGGGAGGATGGCATCCTGATTATTTCAACGCCTAACCCAGAAGTAACGAGCTTGTATGGAGAAAACCCGTATCATCTGCGCGAAATGTCGCGCGAAGAGTTTCTGGAATTGTTGTCAGAAAACTTTGTGCATATCCATATGCTTGACCAAAGAGTTCGAGAAAGCGTGGCTTTTGATGATATGGCATTACCCTGGCAAAAGCCGGAAGTCCTCGGCCAGCATGAAGATAAAAAGCCGCCATTGGCCTATATTGCTTTCTGTTCTAAAGTAGCGCTACAGGATATTGCGTCGGCTGTTATTTTCAATAATTCCCGTGATGTCATTCGTGATTTCCTAAATCAAGAAAAAAAGACAAACCTGCTACGTCTGGCATGCTACAGCCAGAATGAGCAACTTGGTAGCCAGTCAGATGCGATCCAGACACTGAATGCAACACTGGCGGAACGTCAGGAACAAATCAAGACGCTGACGAATGAAGTTTGGGAGTTGAAAACTGCTAACGCATTTTTACAAAATACTATTGCATCCTTACAAAATACCATTACGGAAATTCAATCGTCTAATTGGCATCGACTGGGTACGACGCTTCGGACAGAAGGATTTTCCTGGCGAGGTATCCGCACCGCAACTACGTTGATTGCCAAAATAGTATTGCCGAGGCCGATAAAACGCGCGTTGCGCAATATGACCAGAAATCAGAATCGTACAAGCACGATTACCAAGACGGGTGCATACAGCCAACATCAGGCTTATTGTATTAAACAGCCTGAACCGGCGCTGGATCAGCGCCCGTGTGTCGTACATATTATTGCAAATTTCTGTTTAGGTGGCTCTTCCCGTCTGGTAATTGATCTAATTGAGAACCTAGGTCAATTTTATGAACATAAAATATTGACGAGCTATGCGCCCAATCCGCCTGATTATCAGGGGGTGGAAATTGATGAATTATCTTATGTCAAAAATGAATGGGATTTCATCGCCTATTTTAAATCAAAAAAACCAGATTTTATTCACCTCCATTATTGGGGTGATTGTGATGAATCGTGGTATATGCTGGCAATTAAATCGGCAGAGCAACTGGGGCTCAGAGTAATAGAAAATATCAATACACCAACAGCGCCTTGTATTTCATCTTCAGTATACCGTTATGTATATGTAAGTGACTATGTGCGCCACGAGTTTGGCCAAGACAGACCTGAGCATATTACAATTTACCCCGGATCTAATTTCTCGCTATTTACCCGTGAATCTGATGATGTCTTGCCGGAAAATTGTATTGGTATGGTGTATCGGCTTGAAGCGGACAAATTGAATGAATCTTCAATTATTCCTTTGATCAAGGCTGTACAAAAACGGCCTAATACCTGGGCATTAATTGTCGGCGGTGGTAGTTTATTGGAGGTCTTCCAGAAAGCGGTGCAGGATGCCGGCCTGGGCGATAAATTTGAGTTCACGGGTTATGTGAGTTATGACAGTCTGCCTGACTATTATCGGAAAATGACTGTTTTTGTTGCGCCTGTCTGGAAAGAAAGTTTTGGGCAGGTCAGCCCGTTTGCCATGAACATGCGGATACCGGTTTGTGGCTATGATGTGGGCGCGATAGGAGAAATTACAGCCGATAGCGATGTATTGGCACCGGCCGGAGATGCAGACAGGTTGGCGGATATTATGGTGCGTCTCCTTGATGACCCAGCGGAAAGGCAGAAAATTGGCGAATTTCAATATCAGCGCGCGCAGTCAAATTTCTCGGTGCAGGCAATGGTGAATGCTTATGCGGCTTTGTACCGTGAATTGACAGGCGTGCCGGAACAAATGGAATGAAAATTGTATTCTTTGTCCATTGTTTTTTTCCGGGGCATTTTTATGGAACGGAAACCTATACGCTTGAATTAGCCAAACATTATCAGGATTTCGGCCATGAAGTAACGGTGGTTTCTGCAACCTTTCAAGGTGAGCCTCAGCAGAATGTCTTGCTGGATCGCTACTGTTTCCAGGGCATTCCTGTCATATCAATCGATAAAAACCGCATTCCTCATTCGCGGATTAAAGAAACGTATTATCAGCCGAATATGCGGGCAGTTCTTCATGAACTCCTGGATGAATTAGCGCCTGATGTCGTGCATGTAACGCACTTGATCAACCATACAGCTGCGCTTTTAGAGGTGACGCACGGGAAGGGTATCCCGACTTATGCGACATTTACAGATTTCTTTGGTTTTTGCCTGAATAATAAATTGGAAAATGCCCGTGGCGGGCTGTGTGCCGGCCCTTCAACATCTCGTCTTAATTGTGTGGCATGTCATCTGAAAGCCGCGGCAGAAGCAGGCGGGATGAGTGGTGTATTACGTTATGCAAAATACCCTGAAATGGCTTCGCTAGCTGCTTATAGCCTGGGGGGGATACGCTGTCTTCCGGGGATTCGCAATAGCCCTATTGATGGGGCGGTGGAGGATATCGTGCATCGACCTGATATCTTATCAACGCTTTATAACAATGCATATCGCGCTGCTGTGGCGCCGACCCGTTTTTTAGGGAATGCGTACCAGAAAAATGGAATTAGCACGCCGTTGCATTACATTCACTTCGGCGTCGATATTGATCGTGTTGATAAGCCGGCACGCCTGAGGGAGCATATTCCCACAATTGGCTTTGTCGGCCAGATCGCGCCACATAAAGGGACGGATCTGTTGCTCTCCGCTTTCAATAGATTGCCCAAAGGCGTAGCGCGTCTGTTGATCTACGGGCCCGCCGACCAAGACCTCCAGTATATGGAGTCTCTTAAGAGCCTGGCAAACTCACCGCTGATTGAATTTCGGGGAACTTTTAAAAAAGAAAGCATGCTGGCGGTGATGGCAGAGCTCGATTTATTGGTGATTCCGTCACGATGGTACGAAAACAGCCCGCTCGTACTGCTCAATGCGCTTGCCACCCATACCCCCATACTGGTTTCCGATGTTGCGGGTATGACGGAATTTCTCAATCCGGGCATCAATGGCTATGCATTTGAACGTGGGAATGTCGATAGTCTATATCAGTATTTGCACAAACTGGTTTTACAGCCAGATGATCTATATGCATTGACGAAAACGACAAATTATGAGCGAACGACAGAGACTGTAGCACAAGAAACGATAGCCCTTTATTCAGTTTAATGGCTGAGCTTGTGTGTTATTGTATTTTAAATATTTGATGATTGATCAGGATAATATTTTTGTTTGTCTTGATATGCTTATATTGTTTCAGTGATGGTATTTTAGATGACCTGGTATTTTTAGGGGTAAGCTATGTCCAAAATTCAAGATTAAATTTTTACTAATAGGAATTTCTTATATTGGGAAGCTGTGAGTGAAAAAGGCGTAGTTGCGCGGCCATTTATAGCTAAGTTAGCATTCAATCCATCACAAGGCCAGGAAATACGGGGGAGCTCTGTTACAAACTTAAATTGTAATTCGCAGCAGCTATATTTAAATAAACCATTTAATTGGGTTTATAGAACTATTGAGTATAATAAGGTATGGGGGCGATATACAGACACATGGAGAACTGGTTTACGTGAATTTAATTCGGAGTTTAACAGTAACAATGTAAAACATAAAGATCGAGTATATAATTATGTTTTTCAGAGGGGTGTTGGTATGGTAAATTTTTGGTATGGCGATTTAGAAGATAATCAGAGTATTCTTAATGGTGTTGAATATTATGCAATCGAGTATTAATAAGTTGTTTATATTAATATTGTGTGTTTGTGTTTTATTAAATAGTTTATGAGGATTATTATGAATAAATCATTGGATAGTTCGGCAAAAAAAGTTGCGGATTATTGGGATAAATATGTTGGCTCTCATTTAAATAGTTTGGATCATTGGGAAAGCAATCAGGTAGTCCAGCAATTTCAGTGGAAATATCTTACAGGAGACAGCCACGTAAATCCGGTTTCATGGTTTTTTGATAATTATGGACCTTTTAAATTTATGGCAAGTATTGGTAGCGGCACTGGACTATTAGAAAAGTTTGTTGCAGAGAATTATTTGCCTAAAGATGGGCATATTACAGGCTATGATATATCGCCTAATTCGGTAAAAATTGCCAATGATAATGCAAAAGGACTGAATAATATATCTTATGAAGTTAGGGACGTAAATACGGCGGAGTGGGATAAGGATTATCTGGATGTTGTTTTTGCGCATGGTGCCACGCACCATATTGCCAAACTGGATCATTGTTTAGGTCAGATACGGAGAGCCCTTAAACCAACGGGTTACTTGTATCTCAATGACTATGTTGGCCCGCGGCGGTTTCAATGGACTGATGCGCAGCTTCGTCTGGCTAGAGAAGTCTTCAAAATGATTCCTCGCCAATATCTGCGTAATGATGAAGTTGTTCGTTGTGATCCGAAGGCGCTTAAAGAGCTTGATCCGTCGGAAGCGGTGCGTTCCGATCATATACTGGATCATGTGCATGCTCATTTTGATGTTAAGGTTCTGAAAAAACGTGGGGGTACGTTACTGGCACCGATATTTGGGGCAGGATGTATTTCTGCTAAATTATTTGAGTCTGCAGAAGGGATGGGAATATTGCAGAATATTTGTGAGGTTGAAAGAAAACTGATTGATGAAGGCATTATTCCGTCTGACCATGTACTTGTGGTTGCTTCGCCCAGGAAATCAGGGGATTTTTAAGATTCTGTGATGTAATGTTCTAAAGAGTATTTTAAGAACTATATACACGCTATTTGGCTTGGTATAAAGTTATTTATTGATAACCGACGAATGGATGTCTTTTATAAATGCTTGTACGGAAAATGTTTGTGCGAGGTGAGATAGTAGTTAAAAAACTGTAAGGCGTGCATATCCCTGATATTTCCAAGGATTACAATAAGCCCCGAGATGCAGGCGCCTTGATTTCTGGGCGCTGTATAAGCTTTGAATCAGGCAAGTGTTTCATAATAAAGGTATAGGGCTTTGAAGATACTGCTTACGGTACATCAGTTTTTTCCGGACTATTATGCCGGTACCGAAGTTCTATCCTTGAGTGTTGCCAGGAATCTTCTGCAACGCGGTCATGAAGTATCCGTTTATACAGGCCATCCGGCCAAGGAAATTTTGTCAGATGACGCGCGTTTTGATACGTACGAAATCGAAGGCGTGCGGGTCTACCGGTTTCATCATGGCCTCGTTCCGATGGGCGGGCAACGCGTATTATCCGAAATGGAATACGACAATCGCTTGTCAGCGGGTTATTTTTTGAAATTGCTTGATGAAATTGCCCCGGATGTCGTTCATTTCTTTCATTTCAGCCGCCTGAGCGCTGCACTGATCGATGTCGCAAGGCACAAACAGATTCCTGCCTACTACACACCGACAGATTTCTGGGCTGTTTGCCCGACTTACCAATTACTGCTTGATGATGGTCGCGTATGCTCCGGGCCAAGCTGCTATGCGGGGAATTGCATCAAGCATGTCGCCGCGCGGACGCACCTGAAAAACCACGCCGGCCTGATCAGATATATTCCGACGCCTGTTGTTGATGGCGTAGCTTATCTGGCCAGGTCACCGATACCAGGGCGCTGGCCGTTCCGGGAAGAAATTGCGGCGTTGAGCCGGCGTAAGTCGTTGAATATTGCACGGATCAATGCCTTAAACGCCATTGTTTCGCCCACCCGTTTAATGACCCGGACATTGATACGGCATGGTGTGGATGCCAGCTTGATCCGCCAATCCGCCTATGGCATCGATATGAACGGTTTTGCTACGGCCGCACCACGCAGGTATGACGGCCGGCGCTCGCTGATGATTGCCTATATCGGCACCTTGGCGCGGCACAAAGGCTGCCATCTGCTTATCGACGCCTTCCGCCGTTTGCATGCCGAACAAATCGAATCAATCAACCCAATGAGGTTAAAGATCTACGGCAATTTGTCCGACTTCCCTGACTATGTGCGCACGCTGCGAGGCATGTCTGCGAGGTGTGGCGACATCGAGTTCATGGGCACCTTCCCCAATGCGGAAATTGCCCGCGTGCTGAGCGAGGCGGACGCGCTGGTTGTGCCTTCGCTGTGGTATGAAAATACGCCGCTGGTCGTATACTCCGCGCTGGCAGCTAAGTGTCCCGTCATTGCCTCTGATTTCCCCGGCATGTCCGAAGTGGTTGAAAACGGCGTCAATGGCCTGACTTTCACGCCGGGCGATGCGGATGCGCTGGCACAGTGCCTCAAACGTCTGCGCAATGAAACGACGTTGCTGACCCGCTTGAGCGCCAATTGCCAGCCGCCCAGATCCGTCGAATCTTATGTTGACGAACTCCTCGCGCTTTATGCCGAATCGCCTGCGCCTCTGCATGACTTTTCGGCCGCTACGTACTAGTTTGCAAGTGATCGGTGACACAATACGCAGCTTCTCGCATCCTTGTTCTCTATCGTGAATTCTGGCTATGGCGACCTACGCAATCGGTGACATTCAAGGCTGCTTCGGCACGCTGTGCAAGCTGCTTGAGCGCATCAGCTTTGATGCCGGGCGTGACCGGCTTTGGTTTGCGGGAGATCTCGTCAACCGCGGCCCACGCTCGCTGGAAACGCTGCGTTTTGTGCGCAGCCTGGGCGATGCGGCGCTGACGGTGCTCGGCAACCACGATCTAGCTTTGCTGATGGCTTCGGAAGGTTTGGGCAAGCGCAGCCGCGGCGATACGTTCGATGGCGTCCTGGCAGCGGCGGATCGTACCGAACTGCTCGATTGGCTGCGCTATCAGCCGCTCTGCCATGTTGAAAACGGTTTTTTCCTGGTGCATGCCGGGCTGTTGCCGGCATGGGATGTGATGCTGGCGCGGGCGCTGGCCGGAGAAGTTGAAGCGGCGCTGACCGGCGCGAACTGGCGCGAATTTCTTGCCCACCTGTGGGGAAGCGAACCGGCGACATGGGGTGCGGATCTGACGGGCTGGGCGCGCCTGCGCGTCATTGTCAATGCCATGACCCGTCTGCGCTTTTGTACGCCGGAAGGGACGATGGATTTTCAGACCAAGGGCGAAACAGCCTCTGCGCCGGCCGGGTTTTTGCCGTGGTTCGCGGTGCCGGGCCGGCGTAGCGCGGATGCGACGCTGATTTTCGGGCATTGGTCGGCGCTTGGGTTAAAGGTGTGGCCTCATCTGCTGGCAACCGATTCGGGCTGTGTCTGGGGAGGCATGTTGACGGCGATACGGCTGGAAGACCACGCCGTATTCCAGGTGCCGTGCCTACCGGAAGAAGCCTGTCCGCTGTCTGCCTGATGCCGCCTCGGTATCATCTTCCGCTTATCCCTGTATCCCCGCCTTGAGCGGCCTGCTTGTGGGGAGGCGGGGGCGTTTTTTGTTCGGCTATTGTGTCGTTGGTTCGGATGCGCGAAGGCCGCACAGTGCGTGATGCGCACGCAAACCCTCGTTAAAGGTCGAGTTGCTGAGCGATGGCTGCATGTGCGGCATCGGCCAACGCGCGCCGCGACTGATCGGTAGGAAAGATGGGTGATGCGGGCAGAATCCGCACAGTGAGCGCGCGGCAGGCCAGAATCGCCGAAAAACACTGCATGAGCGTAATTTCTCCGGCGTAAGAAGGCGCCGGGCTAAAGTTCCCGCGCGCATCGCGATAGTCCAGCGCCAGCGGCAACAACGGCCGCCCGGCGTCGATGGCCGGTTGCAGCAGTGCGGCATGAAAACCATGCAGTAGCGAGCCGTCCGATGTCGTGCCTTCCGGGAAAATGGCAACGTCCGCCTCGTGAGCAAGCCGGGCGGCAATCTCGCGATTGATTTCCCGGGCGTGGGTACGGCTGTCGCGGTGCAGGAAAAGGGTGTCGTTGCGTGCCGATAACCAGCCGATGAAGGGCCAGCGCCGCACTTCCGATTTGGCGATAAAAGCAGCCGGGCGCAGCGCGTTGATGGCAAAAATATCAAGCCAGGAAATGTGATTGGCGACGATCAGGCAGCCGGGCGGCATAGCGACCGGCGGTGCGTCGATGCGGATGGCCAGCAGTTCGAGCGTACGGCGCGACCAGCGCTGTTTGATCCGCAAGCGCTTCGCCCCGTCGATCCAGGGGTAGATCGTCGCCGTGAGCAGACCGCCCCAGACGAAATGCAGGCCAAGGCGCAGGCAGCGCCAGCCGCGTATCCCGTACGGTGTGGGCGGGAGCGGCGGCAGGGAGGGTGCGGCGAAGGCATCTGTCGTGTCTGTTGCAGCGGTTTGGCGTACTTCCTGTGATTGCGCGCTCACGGTCGGCATGGTCAAAGGCGGCTATGCGTGCGTTACCACAGCTTCTGGCCGAATGCCTTGGCGTAGCGCGCGGCGATGTCTGCGCGGTCGGAGAGGTGATTTTGTCCGCCGCGATGCGCGATCTTGATCGCGCCCATGATGGCCGCCAGACGCCCTGTTTTTTCCCAGTCCCAGCCCTGCTCGATGCCATAAAGCAGGCCGGCGCGATAGGCGTCGCCGCAGCCGGTGGGGTCAAGAATCGCGTCGGCCGGGGCGCAGGGGATGTCGTAACGCCGTCCGCCCGTGTAGATATGCGAGCCGGCCGGCCCCAGCGTGACGATGAGCGCCCGCACCCGTTCCGCCATCCGTTCGAGTGACAATCCGGTGCGTTCGCTGGTCAACCGCGCCTCGTAGTCGTTGAAGCAGGCGTAGTCGCTCTGTGCAAGGAAATGCAGCAGTTCTTCGCCCGAAAACAGCGGCAGCCCCTGGCCCGGGTCAAAGACGAAGGGAATGCCGGCGGCAGCTAAATCACGCGCATGTTGCAACATACCGTCGCGTCCGTCGGGCGCAACGATGGCAAGCCGCGTCTGCTGGGCGTCGGCGACATGGTTCTGGTGTGAAAAACTCATCGCGCCGGGGTGGAAAGCGGCAATCTGGTTGCCGTCGAGATCGGTGGTGATGAACGCCTGCGCCGTAAAGCTGCCGGCGATCCGCCGGACGAACGCGCACGACAGGTTCAGCGTCTCCAGCCGGCGCAAATAGAGATCGGCGTCGTCGCCGACGGTCGCCATGATCAGCGGGTCGCCGCCCAACAGTTTGAGGTTGTAGGCGATGTTGCCGGCGCAGCCGCCGAATTCCCGGCGCATTTCTGGAACCAGAAAAGAGACGTTGAGGATATGAATTTGCTCAGGCAGGATGTGGTTCTTGAAGCGGTCGCGGAAGACCATGATGTTATCGTAGGCGATTGAGCCGCAAATCAGTGTGGACATAAGAGAAAGTTGAATGGAATCAGCGTTGTTGGAAGGGAACGGCAGAACCTGAGGGATAGCGGGTTAAGCCCTGGGAAGGCGGCGGATGATACCGGGCGGCCTCCGCCCGCGTTGCGGCGGGCGTCATGGATAAAAGACATACAGACGGTATCCGGCGGCGCTCAGATTAGTGGTCTCGACCCACAGATGCACGGCAATGTCCGTATTGGCGGCGAAGGCCGGCGCGTTTTTCAGCCGTGCCGGCAGGTAATCGGCAGGCGACAGAATGCGCCGGGCGATGGCATTGTCGTCGGTGTTGGTCAGCGTCAGTTCTAGCAAGGGAAACGCCTGCGCATAGGCGGCGCGATTGCGCAGCGTTGCGTTGAGCGTGAGCAGATTGGCATGGGCGGGATCGGTTTGCAGATCGGAAGCTTCGATGCTGATCAGTTCGCTGTGGCGCGGCAGGGGAATTTCGGCGCCGAACAGGCGGGAGAACGTCGTCAGCGCCGGACGCATGGTCGGCGCGCGGATCGCCAGTTCGCCGCGGAAATGGAATGCGAGCTGGCCGAGCAGCGCCAGCAGAAGGACGACAGCGGCCAGCGCATAGGGCCAGCGCGGCGGTTTTTCGGCGGCTGTCGTGGGTGATTCGGCCATGACGCCGCTGGACCATTTGTCGTAGCCGGGCGTTTCGGTAATCTCGCGCGGCATGATGAGTCCTGCGGCCTTGCCGAACGCCTGGGTTTCGGCATCGCTCATCGGCGGTGGCGAGGCATCTTCGGCGGCTGGGAGCGAGGGTTCAGCGCGCAGCCCGCTGGATACCTGCGTCGGTTCGAGCAGGATGCGCACCGAAGGGTCGTTTACCGGCGAAGGCGTGCGGTTTGCCGGCGTCGACAGCGGGCGGGAAGCGGCCGCCTGCCCACTAAAGGCTGCCGAACCGTGTTCGGCGGGCGAGACCCTGCGATGGGCCATGTGGGATGGTGCGGTATGCGTGTCTTTCGCATCTTCGAGCAAGGCGTCGAGTGCGTTGAAAACAGTCCGGCACTGGCCACAGCGTACTCTACCGGCGCGCGCTTTCAGTTGTTCCGGAGTGATGCGAAAAATCGTCTGACAATTGGGACAACAGGTTTTCATGCACAATCCTTGATGCCGCTCAGACAGACCCAGCCCTCGCATTCGGCGGCAACCGTCAGGGGCAGCCAGGGCGCGTAGGCGGCGATCAGTTCATCGGTTTGTTCGGCGAGAATGCCAGAAAGCGCCAGTCTGCCGCCCGGGCGGACGTGGGCGCACAGCGCCGGGGCGAGCGCTTTGAGCGGGTTGGAAAGAATATTGGCGACGACGATGTCGAATTGTCCTTGGAGCGTGTTGGCCGAATCGGCAAAATGTGCGCAAACGCCATTGCGTTCGGCGTTGCTGCGGGCAACGGCAACTGCCTGCGCGTCGATGTCGACGCCCAGCACCTCGGCGGCGCCGAAGCGTGCCGCCGCGATAGCGAGAATGCCTGAACCGCAGCCGTAATCTAGCACGGAAACACCGGGAGAGACGGCGCGCTCCAGCCATTCCAGGCACAACCGGGTCGTCGGGTGCGAGCCGGTGCCGAAGGCCATTCCCGGATCGAGGACGAGTGCGATGGCTTCCGGGTCAGGCGGTGCGTGCCAGGAGGGGACGATCCACAGACGTTCGGAAATGCGGATCGGTTCAAATTGTGCCTGTGTGATCTGCACCCAGTTTTGTTCGGCGACGGTTTCGCAGCAGTAAGGCGGCGTGCGCTCAAGCCCGGCCAGCGGCGCGCAGACGGCAAGCAGGATGTCGGGATCGGCTGTCTCATCGAGCAGGACAATAACGCGCGAACGCGCCCAGCCCGGCGTTGTGGGCGAGCCGGGTTCGCCGAACTGCGGCTGTTCGGCGGGCGTGCCGGCATCGGCATCCTCGATGCTGGCGGACAGGGCGCCGTGTTCGATGAATGCGTCGGCCAGCCTGTCGGCATGCTGGCAGTCCGTTTCGATGCGGAGGGAAATCCAGGGCATGATCTTCGTATTGGGCAAAAAAGTGCAAAGACACGCGCGTGCAAGGCAAGCATTCTGCCCCGATTCTCGCCGAAAGTGCATTTTTTGGCTACCGAACTGCGGTGCCGGCACTGCGGCGGAGCGCCGGAACGGGGACTGGGCGATCTCTGCTATAGTCGGTGAAACGGAATTTTTCATCCGAAGCAACGCGCCGTAAACAGGGCGGTTCGCCTGCCCGGAATACGTCAGGCCAGGCGGGCGCCGTCGGGAAAGCCGGGTGAATCGGCGGGGCTGATAAAGCGTTCGCCCTGATACTTTCGAGGAGTCCATCATGAAGTCCATGCACGCGCCTGAAACGCAGGCGACCCGCTTTCTCCGCCAGCATGGCGTCGCCTTTTCTTCGCACTGCTACGCTTATGAAGAACACGGCGGCACCCGTGTTTCCGCGCGCGAGCTGAATGTCAGCGAGCACGCCGTGATCAAGACGCTGATCATGGAGGACGAAGCCGCCCGGCCGCTCATCGTGCTGATGCACGGTGACTGCCAGGTATCGACCAAGGAGCTGGCGCGTCAGATCGGCTGCAAACGCATCGAACCGTGCAAACCGGAAGTCGCCAACCGCCATAGCGGCTATCTGGTCGGCGGCACCAGCCCCTTCGGCGTGCGTAAAAAAATGCCGGTGTATCTGGAGCAGAGCATTCTTGATCTGCCGCTGATTTACATCAACGGCGGCCATCGCGGGTTTTTGGTCGGCATCCATCCGCACGATCTGCTCAGGCTGCTGGCGCCGACGCCGGTCAATGTGGCGCTGCCCGGGCGCTGAATTCATCCCTAGACCGGAGCCGTTGATGCCGGAAAGAGAAAAAATGTTCGCGGTCGCCCCCGATGCGCCCATATGGGTTGCACTGCGACAAAAAACCTCGCGACTGACCGAAGCCCTGAATCGTACATCGGCCGATGCGGTCGAACGGCGGCGTGAATAAACTGATTCAGCGGTGGGCCGGTTCAGTTGGCGAAAATGCCTGCATCGCCTCGCCGTTCAACTGTGATGATGGTTCTAACGCCCGCGTTGGCGACCATTTTTACGCCAATTACAACTGCATGATTCTCAATGAAACCGACGTGCGCATCGGCCGCCACGCCCTGCTTGGGCCGCAGGTCGGAATTTATACGGCCATCCACCCGTTTGACCCGGCGGCGCGGGCGTGTGGCGCGGAATCCGCGCGGCCGGTGAGCATCGGCAACCACTGCTGGATCGGCGGGCACGCCACAATTCTCCCCGGCGTTACGCTGGGCAATAACGTTATCGTCGGCGCCGGCGCAGTCGTCACCCGCAGCTTTGGCGACAACCTCGTTATCGCCGGTAACCCGGCAAAAGTTGTTCGCCCCCTGCCCTGAGCGCGGCCGGAAAGTTTTATATTCGGCACCGTCTGCCGCCCACAAATCCGGGATTTTCGGGATTTATTTGTAAATTTGTAAGCAGGCGCGCTTGCTGTTCTTGCCGTCGGCGGCCTGAGGGGGCATGCCTCTCCAGGATGCTCTGTTTATCGGGCGTGCAGGCGGGCGCGTCTGTTTTACTCGGATCTGGCGGCATCGCGCGGATCACCGCGCTCAATCAGAATGCCGGCGCGGCGAATGCCGGGCATGACGCCGGGCTTGGCGATAGAAACGCGCACCCAGCGCGCGTGGAAGTCCTGGCGCAGGAGTTCGGCGATGTATTCGGCGAGCGCCTCGAGCAGGCCGAAATGCCGGCTGCTCAGCCCCTGGCGCAGGCGCTCGACGACCGCGGCGTAATCAATCGTGTCGCGCAGATCGTCGCTGCGCCCCGCGTTCTGCGCAGGGAGGCCGATTTGCAGGGAAATTTCAACCGTCTGCGGCACGCTTTGTTCGCGCGGATAAACGCCGATCAGGGTGGCGATGCGAAAATCGTCGATAAAGATGATGTCCATGCGTGCCGGATATGTTCAGTATTAGGCTCGGTGTAAGATGCGCGAGTGTCATCGGGCAGAAATCCTGTCCGGCATTCTAACTCACGATGATTCATCCTTCCGGGAAGTGCTTCATGTCTTCTTCGCTGCCTATGTATTCATCCTTGCTGTTTCCCGTGGCCATGCTGACGGCGGCCTATCTCATCGGCTCGATTCCCTTTGCCGTGGTCTCCAGCCGTCTGTTCGGCCTCGCCGACCCGCGCAGCTACGGTTCCGGGAACCCCGGCGCGACCAACGTATTGCGCAGCGGCAATAAAATGGCCGCCCTGCTGACCCTACTCGGCGATGCCGGCAAGGGCTATCTGGCCGTATTTCTGGCGCAGATGCTGAGCGCACGCCTGGGGCTGGGGTCGGGCGTGATTGCGCTGGCGGCCGTGGCGGCGTTTCTCGGGCACGTTTTTTCAGTTTTTCTCGGCTTCAAGGGCGGCAAAGGCGTCGCCACGGCGGCGGGCGTGCTGCTGGCGCTCGATCCGGCGCTCGGCCTGATCGCCCTCGGTACCTGGCTGGGCGTGGCTTTCGTCTTCCGCTATTCTTCCCTCGCCGCGCTGGTCGCGGCCGTCGTCGCGCCGCTGGCCGCATTCATGATCTGGGGTGCCAATCTGCAAGCCGTAGGCGTCGGCGTGATTGCCATGATCCTGATCGGCAAGCACTGGCCGAACCTGCAACGTCTGATGGCGGGCACGGAGCCGAAGATCGGCGGCAAGAAAAAAGCATAAGAATCTGGCGTCCGGCCAATGAATCCACCGGGCTGCCAGGCGGCCCGATGTACGCTCCGGCGTAGGCGGAATGTATCGGATAGCACCGCTGTAGCCCGCGTGGATTGGGCGTTTGCGGGCATGACTGTTGATCGCCGACAAACCGGCGCGCTGTGGGAGGCATCGCGCAGGCGGCGGGGCGGTCAAGAACGAACGAGCGCGGCGCTGAAAAATGAACGGCGGATTAATAAATCGGCGGGTTGGGAGATTGATGTGTACGCTCCGGCGTAGGCGGGATGTATCGGATAGCACCGCCGTAGCCCGCGTGGATTGGGCGTTTGCGGGCATGCCTGCTGATCGCCGATAAAACCGGCGCGCTGTGGGACGCATCGCGCAGGCGACAGGGCGGTCAAGGACGAACGAGCGCGGCGCCGAAAACGGACGGCGGATTAATGAATTGGCGGACTGGGGAATTAGGCTCAGCGGCGCGGGGCCGGAGGCGATGGAAGCGTGTCACGGTTCCCTGAACCGGCGCCCAGATCGGCAAGCGGCCAGCGCGGGCGGACGGCGAAACCGCCGGCGGCCTTGATCGACAAGCCGGCGCGAAAGCGCAACGCTCCCGCCAGCGCGATCATCGCGCCATTGTCGGTGCAGAACTCCAGTTCCGGGTAGTACACGGCAATGGTGCTGCGCGCCGCGCGGGCGTCGAGCTGGCGGCGCAGTTCGCGGTTGGCGCCGACGCCGCCGGCGACGACAAGCCGGTTCAGCCCGGTATCACGGACAGCGCGCATCGCCTTTTTGACGAGCACCTCAACGATCGCATCCTGAAAACCGCGGGCGATGTCGGCGCGCTGCGCATCGTCAGGCGCGCCGAATTCGCGCACCTTGGTCAGAACGGCCGTTTTCAGGCCGCTGAAGCTGAAATTGAGGTCGCCGGAATTGAGCATCGGGCGCGGAAAGTCAATGGCGCCGGGACGCCCGCGCTGCGCCAGTTCCGAAAGCGCTGCGCCGCCGGGGTAGGGCAGGCCGAGCAGTTTGGCGGTTTTGTCGAAGGCTTCGCCGGCGGCGTCGTCGAGCGTTTCGCCGAGCAACGCGTAATCGCCGATGCCCGCGACGCGCATGAGCTGCGTGTGGCCGCCGGAAACGAGCAGGGCAACGAAAGGAAAGGCCGGCGGCCGCGACGAGAGCAGCGGCGAGAGCAGATGACCTTCAAGATGATGGATGGGAATGACCGGCACGCCCAAGGCGGTGGCCAGCCCTTCGGCAAAAGCGGCGCCGACGAGCAGGGCGCCGGCCAGACCCGGCCCCTGCGTATAGGCGACAGCGGTGATTTCGCTCAGTGTCCGCTGGCTTTCGCGCAGCACCTGCCGCAGCAGGGGAACCGTGCGCCGGATATGGTCGCGCGAGGCCAGTTCGGGAACGACGCCGCCGTAGTCCTGATGCATGCGGATCTGGCTGTGCAGGGCGTGTGCGAGCAGGCGATCATGCGCCGCATCGTAGAGGGCGAGACCGGTTTCGTCGCAGGAGGATTCGATTCCAAGAATCAGCATGGCCGGCATTGTATCGGCATTTCGGGCGCGCGGCGCGCGCCTGGCCGGAGCTGTTAGAATGGCGCCCCTGACGCTTTTGTCTTTCATAGCGCCCCGACGGCAATACAAATAAAGAAAGGAAACATTCCGATGAGCCAGTCAATTCACGGTCACGAAGTCATGCATTTGATGATGGAGCACGGCGGTAGCTTCACCAAGCAAAGCCTGCGCGAGGCCATCGCTGCGCGTTTTGGCGCGGATGCGCGTTTTCATACGTGCAGCGCGGACGACATGACGGCCGAGCAGCTGATCGATTTTCTCGAAGCCAAAGGCAAATTCGTTGCCGACGGAACAGGCTTTAACACCCGCGCCGACAAAGTGTGCAAGCACTGAGCGCTGGCTGATTCACCAAGATTACAAGGGATGCGGGGGCATTCATGTCACTCAAATGCGGGATCGTCGGCCTGCCCAACGTGGGCAAGTCCACCTTGTTTAATGCGCTGACCAAAGCCGGCGTTGCGGCGGAAAACTATCCTTTCTGCACCATCGATCCTTCGGTCGGCGTCGTCGAGGTTCCGGACAAGCGCCTTGCCGCGTTGGCCGCCATCGTCAAACCGCAGCGCATCGTGCCGGCGGTGACCGAATTCGTCGATATCGCCGGGCTGGTTGCCGGCGCCTCGAAGGGCGAAGGGCTGGGCAACCAGTTTCTCGCCAACATCCGCGAAACCGACGCCGTGCTGCACGTTGTGCGCTGCTTTGCCGACGACAACGTCGTGCACGTTGCCGGCGCAGTTGATCCGCTCCGCGACATCGAAATCATCGACACCGAGCTGGCGCTTGCCGATCTGGCCACCGTGGAAAAAGCGCTGAACCGTTACCGCAAACCGGCGGGCGCGGGCGACAAGGAAGCGCGGCTGCTCGTCGCCGTGCTTGAAAAGTGCTTTGCCCAGCTCGACCAGGGCAAGCCGGTGCGCGCGCTCGCTTTGTCAAAAGAAGAAAAGGCGAGTCTCAAGCCTTTCTGCCTGATCACCGCCAAGCCGGTGCTGTATGCGGCTAATGTGGCCGAAAACGGCTTTGCCGACAATCCGCATCTGGAGGCCGTGCGCCGGCGCGCCGAAGCGGAAAACGCCGAAGTTGTCGCCGTGTGTGCGGCCATCGAAGCGGAAATCGCCGATCTGGACGATGAAGAAAAACAGCTTTTCCTCGCCGACCTCGGGCTGGAGGAACCGGGGCTGGATCGCCTGATTCACGCCGGTTATCACTTGTTGGGGTTGCAGACGTACTTTACCGCCGGCGTCAAAGAAGTGCGCGCCTGGACGATTCACAAAGGCGATACCGCGCCGCAGGCAGCCGGCGTCATCCATACGGATTTTGAGCGCGGCTTTATCCGTGCGCAGACCATCGCGTATGAGGATTTCATCGCTTACGGCGGCGAACACGGCGCCCGGGAAGCCGGCAAGATGCGTGCCGAAGGCAAGGATTACGTCGTCAAGGATGGTGACGTGCTGAATTTTCTGTTCAACGTCTGACGCGCTGTGCCGGGCAGCTGTAGCGGTCGCCGCGGCATTTGCAACGTTCCGAATCACGCTTTGATTTCGTTGCGATATTTCCGGAGCGGGCGGGTCATGCCGCTGCGACGTGTGCGGCGTTTGCGACGCTGCGCGCGCATTCTCATTTGTGTCGATTGCTGCGACCGGCCGTATGAATGGCGGCAGATTTGGTCGACCGGTCTGTTGCGGGGCAATAGCGGAACGATAGCGGGGCAGTCTCAGGCCGGGCTAGGGCTGGACTGGGGTCGGGATTTGGCGTGGGAGACGGCGGTTTGCCTGACGGAGAGGATGGGTCGTCCTCAGGCCAATAATCCTATAGCGAATTAACTTAACTTTTGCTACGGCGTTGCTGCGCCTTGCTGTACCACTTGTACTGTCTGCGGCTTGCCGCCTTGTATCGAAAATTAATTCAATCCGCTATAGCCACCGGATGCGGTCGTTTGGGCCATCCGGACTGCATGGCCGACAAACGGGCGCTGAGGCCCGACGAAATGCTTCGGTATGCGGTGTGCGTTCGTCTACCATTCAATCCACATATTGAATATCCGTGTCGACGACCATGACTACTGTTTCCAGCATTGCAAACTGCTCGGGTCACCTGCGCTATCGCGGCCGCCCGTCCCAGCCTTCGCTTCGGCCTGCCGGCCTGCGCGGCTTTTCGATGATCGAGGTGCTTGTTTCCATCGTGGTGCTTTCATTCGGCCTGCTCGGTGTCGCCGGTTTGCAGGCCGCCGCGCTGAAAAACAACCAGGACGCACGCCTGCAATCGGTGGCTATCAGCCTGGCGCGTGAGATGGCCGAGATGATGCGCGCCAACGTTCAGGTGGCTGGCGATCAAAACAGCCCGTATTACGGCGACTTCAAGGCGGATGCTAATGGGCAGCTGGCGCCATCTGCCCGTTCAAACTGCCTGAATATCGCTCAGGGCGGCTGTAACACGACGAACGAGGTGGCGCGGGCGGAAATGACCGAATGGCTCTCGCGCGTCGGTACGGCGCTGCCCAATGCGCGCGTGAGTATCTGCCGCGATACCGCGCCCTACGATAAAGGCGGGTTGCCGGTGTGGGCCTGCTCTGCGCCGGCCGCAGCCAGCGATAACGTCGCCTATATCAAACTCGGCTGGACGCGCGCCAATACCCAAGGGCAGCTGGAAAGCGCCAGTGCGGCGCGTCCCTCTGTCGTACTGCCCATTGCGCCGGGAGGACAACTGTAATGAACCGCCAGTACCTTTCATCACATCAACAGGGCTACATGCGGCAGCGGATGCCGCTGAGCCGCGCCCGTCATCACAACCACGGCCGCTTTTGCGGACAGCGCTTTTCTGGTCAACAATTTTCCGGCCCGGCCGCCAGTCGTGGCTTAACCTTGGTTGAGCTGTTGGTGGCGATGGCCATCGGGCTGTTGATCGTCATGGTGGCAACCACCGTGCTGGTTTTCAGTCAGCGCGGTGCGGTCGTTGTGGATGGGGCGGCGCAACTGCGCGACGATGCGCGCTTTGCCACCGAGTTGATCCAGCGCCTGGCCGTACAGGCCGGTTTTGAGGATCTGGACGCCGCCAGTATGCCGTACAAGGATTCGCCGGCGCACTACAAACTCGCCAACAACAATACCGATATCACTACCTTGCAGCCTAATATCTTCGGCTTTAATAACGCATTGCCCAACAAGAATGATTTGCTGAACAGCGCCACTCCCCGTTCCGGGACTGACGGA
Source organism: uncultured Propionivibrio sp. (assembly GCA_938040985.1). Classification (GTDB taxonomy): domain Bacteria; phylum Pseudomonadota; class Gammaproteobacteria; order Burkholderiales; family Rhodocyclaceae; genus Propionivibrio. The sequence goes on along the minus strand of CALHZD010000024.1, from coordinate 13,028 downwards.
GGCAATGGCAGCGACGTGCTGATTCTGCAATATCAGACGGTCAAGGCCGATCTGAACAAGGGCGCTGGCGCGCCCTCCGACGGTAGCATCATCAACTGCAACGGTATCGCGCCAGGCATGTCATCGATTAACCGCAGCGACCGCATCGCCAGCATCCTGTATGTGGACAACAGTCAAGGGGATTTGGCGCTGATGTGCATAACGCAAGGCAGCACCGGATGGTCCGACCCGGAACCTATTCTCAAAGGCGTTGAAAACTTCCAGGTGCTTTACGGTGTAGACAACGTTGAACCGGGCAAGGCGATTTCGCCCTTACCGTCAAAAGTGGCGGCCGGTTCAGCGACCGAAGCTAGTCCCAAGCCGGCCGACAGCGTGCCCGACCGCTATCTACGCGCCGATCAGTTAACCGTGAGCGGCGATACGGTCGCCACTTACGCCAACTGGCGGCGCGTGCGCAGCCTGCGCATCGGCATGGTGCTGCGTGGTCCGGCAGGCTCGGCGCATGAAAATCTCGGCGGCACCTTTTATCCCTTGGGCAACAAGGAATACCCATACGACAGCAGTAGCGACCCCGGGAGCATGATGGAGATTTCCAGCAAGTCCGGCGGCGATCTTGCTTCGCGCCTGCGCCAGACCGTAACTTTCACCGTGCAACTGCGCAATTGTCAGAACCAGGGCTACCAGCCCACCAACTCGGAGCAACCGTGCGATGTCGTCCTGCCCGAATGATTTTTTCCGTCGCCGCGTCCTGGACGCCATACAGCGGAATCCCACGCGAGGAAATGCACCCATGACCCTCATAGCCAATAGCACCCATAGCAACAGGCGCAATCAGCGTGCCCATGCGCATCTCTATACCCGTCAGAGCGGCGTGTCGCTGGTCGTCGTTTTGTTGTTGCTCGTCATCGTTTCCATGCTGGGTATTGCCAGTATGCAGATTGCGATGATGGGCGAACGCGGTGCGCGTAACGACCGTGATATGCAGATTGCCTGGCAATCGGCGGAAGCGGCGCTGGTCGACGCAGAAATCGAACTGCGGGGACCGAACCACGCTTCTAATAGCCGCACGAATAAGATTCAGACCCTCCCTCAAATTCCCCTGTCCGGTTGTGATGCTTCCGCAGCATGGCGCGGCTTCTGCTCGCCGAAAACCGACGGGAAAGACAAGCCGACGTGGCTGCTGGTGGATTTCACCCGAACCGATGACGGCGCGCAATCAGTCGCGCTGGGAACATATACCGGCCGTTCTTACAAGAATGCAGAAAATGGTCTAGGCACAGGCATCCAGCCTGCCCTGGCGCCGCGTTACATCATGGAAGACGTTTCCGTCGCCGATGCCGCCAACGCGGGAGGTGGCATGGTGACGGCCAGCTATAAATCCGCCCCCAAGACCGGTAAAGAGGCGACAGAGCGCCTGTACCGCGTCACGGCGATTGGCTTCGGGCCGCGCAGCGATATACAGGCTGCCGCGCAGGCTCTGATCAGAAACTGATTCGGAATACCAGACTGAGAACCTATTTCGGGAGAGTGATCATGCTTAACACTTCAAACCACCCGACGCGTAATCCGGGCGTTCAAACCGCCTTCAAAAAGCGCATCAACCGCGCCGTGCTGTGGGTCGGCGCGCCGCTGGTAATTGGCGGCGCCGTATTTTCACTGGTTGCCACGGGGCAGACCACGCCGCCCAACATTCCGCCGATCAATATCGCGAGCGAACCGCTGCATGCCGCCACGCAGGGTGACAAGCCGCTGCTGGCGCTGGCGCTGTCGGTGGAATTCCCGACGGTGGGTGCACAGTACAACTTCGAGGCAAAAGGAACGACTGACGATTCTTACAAATCTTCGAAGGAATATATCGGCTACTACAACGCCGAGATGTGCTATGTCTATCAAGACGCACCGGATGAAACGCCCAAGACAGGTAAAAGCAAGGCGGATTACAAGCGCTTTGTGATCAGCGGAAAAGCTAGCGGGCGCCGCTGTACTAACGCCTTTAGCGGCAATTTCCTGAACTGGGCCAGCAATTCGGCGATTGACATGCTACGTCTGGCCCTTTCCGGTGGCGACCGTATCGTCGACGAGCCGAAATTGACTATTCTGCAGCGCGCGGTGCTGCCCAATGGCAATCCTACCTGTATGTGGAACTCCACGAACTTCCCTGCTAAAAAGCTGACGACTGGGGAAGCGTCAGGGGCCGTGCCTCAGGCTATGGTTAAGGCAGCGGACAAACAACCCATCTGGGTAGCCAATACGCTCAACCGTATTTATTTTCGTGCAGGTGAAAAGGCACACGGGTCGTGCACAGACACATCGGGTTATACGCTGACGGCCGATACTTCGTTTGCTAAAGGTTCGACAGTCGGGCGCACAGGTATGCAAAATGCAGATATTCTGCCTGCCGATGCGAAATTCTGTGCGAATGAGGGAGCAAAATGTAATGCCTATCCTGATGTAAAGGAGGTCTGGTACGGTGATACAGGCGCGAAGCGCTGGGCGGTGACGCCGGTTAGGGGCGGGTTTACCTGTAACAACGACACGTTTGTGGATCCTGCTAACAATGTAGTAAAGAAATGCTACGTGCGCCCATATACTGGAGACTGGACGCCGCCCAAGTCGGTCAACAGCCTGAATTCCGACGGTTTCTTTTATTCGCGGGTGGAGGTTTGCAGCAAGAGCGAGGGTTCCGGGGGCGAGCTGATTGATCAGCGCGATTACAGCTTCTGCAAAAGATACCCCAGCGGAAACTTTAAACCCGAGGGCGTCATTCAGAAATACAGCAACAAATTGCGCCTGGCAGTGTTCGGTTATGCGCTCGACCAAAGATTGAGCTGGAACAATGATAAAGATGGTCGTTTCGGCGGTGTGTTGCGGGTGCCGGCAAAATATGTGGGTCCGAGCACGTATGACAAGAACGGTATGGAGAATACACCTGCGGAGGGTAACAAGCGCGCTGAATGGAATGCACAAACGGGCGTGTTTGTTGATAACCCGGAAAAGGTAGAATCCTCGACCAATAGCGGCACGCTGACTACCAGCGGTGTCATCAATTATCTGAACCGGTTCGGGCGTACCAATCCGACGGAAATGGGTATCTACAAGAAATATGACCCGGCCAGCGAGCTGTATTACGAAACCCTGCGTTACCTGCAGGGGTTGGGGCCGTCGCCAGCTGCAGTAGAAGGCCTGACGTCCGCTATGTACGACGGTTTCCCGATCTACACTGACTGGGCGGGGCTGGATCCCTATGGCGATGGTCGTACCAAGGATGAGGATTATTCCTGCCTCAAGAGCAATATTGCCCTGATCGGCGATGTCAATACGCACGACTCCAGGTACTACGGAAAAAGCCGTATGCCCGCGGCCGATCTGAGAAACAATATTCCTAATATGAACGATTGGTTAAGCGTAGTGCAGAATTTTGAGCTTGCGAGCAAAGATAAGACCTATGTGGATGGCAGCGGTGTAACGCGCGCCATCTCGAACCCCAATGGTCCTACGTCTGGCTTTGAAGGGACGCTTAGTATGAATATGTCGAACAACAGCAAGTTGGCGCGTGGCCAGAACAGCGAAATTATCGGTCTGGCCTACTGGGCGCGCACACACGACATTCGTGGAAAGGACTGGACGGCCGAGCCGGACAAGCAGCGCCCGGGCCTGCGGGTGAGATCGTTCTTCTTTGATGTGAACGAATTCAACCTCGAATCCGATCCTGCAAAGCGCCGCAGCAACAACCAGTATTACCTGGCGGCTAAATACGGCGGCTTCTTTACCCTGGATGGGCAAAAAAGCAAGGTTTACAACACTCAGGGTAACCCCTTCTATGACCAGAATGGCAACCCCGACAACGACGTGTGGCAGGATCAGAGCGAAAAAAATGGCGTCCATGAACGGCCCAATGAACCGGAGACGTACTTCATTCAAAGTAACGCGCGCGGAGTGCTGAAAGCATTTGACAAAATCTTCGGCGACGCTGTGACGGCCGAACGCAGTATTGCTGGTGTAGCTGCGTCGGGCAGCAGCCTGACAAATGCCGGTTTGTACAGCTATCAGGCTTCGTACGACACGGAACATTGGACGGGCGATCTGAAGGCGTACCATATTACCTCGTCGAGCATGAACCCCGAGAATGAGGTGTGGTCTGCCCAAGAGCGCTTGGCGGCAAGAGTTGCGACGCCTAACGGTTTGGCGGGACGCAAGATCGTCATCGGCCGGCGCGGCGCCAATCCCAACACGGCGGGTACCTGGTTTACCCACGAGGGGGTTGCGACGGAGGAAGAGCTGATCGTCGATCTGGATCGTGTTTCGCCGACGTCGGCCAGCGATGGTCAATGGAAAGATCGCCTCAATTACCTGCGTGGCGACAAAAGCAAGGAAGGTTCGCCGTTCCGCGAGCGCAAAAGCGCACTGGCCGATGTCGTGAATTCCGGTGCGCAGTATGTGGGTGCGCCGGGAACTTCGGGTAGCATGAGAGAAGGCCGCGCCGATTTTGCCAAGAAACATGCCGACCGCGGAGGTACGGTCTACGTCGGCGTCAACGACGGCATGCTGCATGCGTTCGACGCAGAAACAGGTGATGAGCGCTTTGCCTATATTCCCAGCTGGATGGGACCGAAGCTGAGCGCGCTGACTGACGAAGGTTACAAAAGTGAACATCAGGCCTACGTAGATGCCACGCCGGTTATCGGCGACGCTAAAATAGGCAGCGGAACCAGCGCAAGCGACTGGAAAACCGTGCTGGTCGGCGGAACGGGCGGTGGCGGACGCGGCGTATTCGCCCTGGACGTGACCGATCCGACAAACTTCGATCCGTCGAAAGTGATGTGGGAGTTCACGCACCTGAACGATGCGGACATGGGCTTTGTGATCGGCAAGCCGCGTATCGTGCGCCTGCTCGTCAGCGGCAGTCCAGAGAAGGATGCAGTTTACCGCTGGTTCGCCATGGTGCCCTCGGGCGTAAACAACTACGTCGAGAGCAAGGTGTATAAAAAGATCGAAGATTACAAGAATAATTCGGCCAACTACGACCGTGTTTTCAGCAGCACCGGCAGACCGGCCATTTTCCTGCTGGCGCTTGATAAACCTGCCGGTCAGGAGTGGAAGATAGGAGAAAATTACTACAAGATTTCTCTGCCTTTCGACACTGCGCTGTCGACCACCAAAGGTACGGGCATCATCAATCTAGAAGCGATGACTGACCGGTTGGGGATGGGCACTACGGAATACGTGTTTGCCGGTGATTTGCACGGCAATCTGTGGGCGCTCGACTTCACTAAGACGTATGGTGTGAGAGACTGGAATCCAGGAAGAGACTGGACGGCAGGTAACTTGTCGAAGTTCACGACTGGGCGTAGTGGCGCCTATCCGATGTACATCGCCAAGGATGCCTCAGACAATATTCAGCCGATTACGGCGGCGCCTACCATTCTTCGCGTCAGCGGCGCAGATGGACAGCATATCGTCGGCTTTGGTACGGGTAAATATATTGAACCTTCAGATGCCACGGCTACTCGGCAGAACACCTACTACGCGCTGTATGACGCTAACAATAGCGGTAAGAAAAAGGGCAGCAATCGGCCAGGCGTCGTCGGCATTGACGGGCGCAACTACCTGCAAAAGGTGGTTTCCGATGAGCAGGGCAACCTCAAGCCGGAAAGTCCTTTTACTTGGGGAACCCCCGAATCGGCGAATAGTACGGAACGCGCAGGCTGGTATTACGACTTGCCGAAACAGGGCGAACGTGTGGTCTATGATTCCACCTATATCCCACTGACCACCAAGGTGCAGTTCAGCAGTCTGCTGCCCGATGCGGCAGGGGCTTCTGGTGTCTGCGGTACCAAGGGCGGTAACGGAAATCTCTACACTATGGATCTGATTGCCGGCATCGGTCAGCGTCGTCTCGTCACCGTAGGCGTGCCAGGACAGCCTATCGTGCTGTTCGACGATGAAAGCACCACGACAGGCAAAGCCGATAGCACGGGGCGCAGCCTGCGTACGCGCCACGTCGTCACCTTGCAGCCAGGTTCCAAGAAATTAACTGCCGAGGAAACCTCCAAGGAACTTCTCGCCGTCGGACGGTTGAGTTGGCGTCAGATCAATAACTATCGGGAGCTGAAGCAATGGAAGCCAGTAAAACCATGAGGACGTATACGTATATATCTAGGCTGCCGGCTGACTGCGGGGCCAGTACGGGTTTTACTCTGATTGAGTTGATGATCGTCGTGGTAATTATCGCTATTCTGGCGGCGATCGCTTATCCCTCCTATCAGGAGTCGGTACGCAAGGGGCGGCGCGCCGAGGCGCGCGCGGCGCTCGCTGAGCTGATACAGCAGCAGGAACGCTATATGACGCAGAACAATACCTATCTGGAGTTTTCTGCGGGAGCTACGAATGTGCCGTTCAAAACCTTTGTCGGCAACAGCCTGGGCGAGGCGACTTATACGCTGAGCGCAGAAACCTGCGCAGGGCGTACCATCCGGGAATGCGTGCGGGCAACTGCGACACCCACGTCAAGATTCCAGGATCCGCGCGTGGGCAGCCTGCGCCTGACCACGACTGGCGTCAAGACGTGTACAGATCCTGGCGGTACTAATGACATAGCCAGTGGCAGCGCGGACTTTAGGGTGTGCTGGCCATGAAAACACGTCATTTTTTTACAGCTTCACGGATTTATTTGTGTGCGGTGCGCGGGTTCACGCTGATCGAACTGATGGTGACCATTTTTATCTTAGCTATACTCATGACGGTTGCTGCGCCCAGTTTCAGAGAATATCAACGCAACAGCGAGTTGACTTCCCTCACCAACGCGCTGCTGGCTGCTGTCAATTCCGCTCGCGGCGAGGCTATGAAGTACAGTGCTTATGCGATGGTGGTGCCCGGTACAGGCGATGACTGGAATACGGGCTGGCGGGTGTTCGTAGATAAGAATATGAACAAAACCTACGATGCGAATCAGGACGTGCTGTTGCTGGAACAGGCCGCGCCGCCCAACTATATCAGCATTGCCGGCACCGGATCGGCGACCGGCAGCTCGCCCAGCATCATATTCAACGCTTCGGGCTATGCGGGTGTGGGGAGTACCTTTTCCAACGTAACGATCAATATTCAGCGCAACGATGTCACAGGACCCCGCTACACGCGCCGTCTGAAAATTTCCAAATCGGGCCGTGCGCGCGTCTGTCGGCCTATAAATGATTCGGACACTAACTGTTCTGCTGGCTAGACTAAACAATGCTGATCGAGTGACTCTGTGAGCGGGCGTCGTGTTGCACGGCGCCCGCTGTTTTTTTGAATCTATGGTTAAGCTTGGCTGGGTGGATTGTCGAAGAGAAAAGAGCAAGCGCGGGAGGCGAACCAAGGGTGCGGACTAACCTATCTCGATATTGCGTGCGGTGAGTATTGATTATTTGCTGATCGCTATTTCCCAAATGGCTTTAGACACGGGTTTTTGCTTTCAGGTGTGTTCCTTAATTTGTTGAGCAGACCGATCGCATTATCTGAACCGCACCGTGTACAAATTACCAATTCCTTTAAATGGGCGGCGCGGAAAATTAACTACTGCCGGTATAAGGCATACCGCTGGAAGAGCAATCGTTTGCCATTCCGACTAGAACTCAGGGTGTGAAGATGAATTTTGCACACCCTATCATCACGGTGTTTTTTGAAAGAATTGCTCATTCGACCGTTCCGCTGGCTTGGCAATGCCGGCGGTGCATGTCATTTTTTAGCTATTCCGCACAGTGGGATTGCCCCGGTTTTTTATAAAGCTGTATTTTCTCTTTCGTTTAATGTTTGAAAGTGTCCGCAGCGATTGGTTATTTCGATGATGCCAGAAGCCTCTTCGTGCTGCCCCCGCGTTTATTGCGGCCGTTTTGCGCCATCACCGACCGGATTACTGCACTTTGGATCACTGGTGGCGGCCGTAGGAAGCTATCTCGATGCGCGCATGCACGGCGGCCGGTGGTTGGTGCGTATTGAGGATGTTGATGCACCGCGCGTTGTGCCCGACGCGGCGGATGCGATTTTGCGTACCCTGGAGGGGTTCGGGTTCGAGTGGGACGGTGAGGTGTGGCGGCAAAGTCGCCGCGGCGAGGCCTATCGTGATGCGCTTGCCTATTTACAGACGGCAGGCCATGTTTATCCTTGCGGCTGTTCGCGTAGTGAGATTGCCGCTGTTGCCAGCCAGAAGTCCATCGATGGCGGTTTGCTGTATCCGGGCACATGCCGCGCTGGTCTGGCCGTCGGACGGACGGCGCGAGCATGGCGTTTGTGTGTTCCTGATCGGGAATGGAGGTTCAGCGATCGTGTACAGGGTGAGATTCGGCAAAATCTGGCGCGGGATACGGGCGATTTCATCTTGTTGCGCGCAGATGGGCAGTTTGCTTATCAGTTGGCTGTGGTCGTCGATGACGCCGCGCAGGGCGTCAATGCCGTTGTGCGCGGCGCGGATCTGATCGATTCGGTGGCGCGCCAAATTTGGCTGCAGCAGTGCCTGGGCTTGCCTGCGCCGTCTTATGCGCATTTGCCGGTTGCCGTCAATGCGGCGGGAGAGAAGCTTTCAAAACAGACGCATGCGCCGGAAGTGGATATCGCGCAGGGCAGCCGCTTGTTGTGTAAGGTATGCGCCTTTCTCGGGCATCCGCCGCCGATCGATCTGTACGGCGCGCCGTTGGCGGATTTCTGGCGTTGGGCAATTTCAGTCTGGTCGATCAATCGGGTGCCGAGGAGGTTAAAGATACCTCATCATTCCTGCGGTGGTCGGGATGGCCTAAAATAGCACGCGTTATTGGCGCGTTTTTAAAAGAACGCGCCATCATTGTTTTTTCGTTTTTGTTTTCGCCGCCGTGTTTGTGTCGAGGCGGTCGAAGTATCCGGTCACTTTTATTTTTGCCGCCATCGCAGTTGCGGGCGGCTGTTGAGGAGATTTTAATCATGGCGGGTCCGCAAGATGTCATCAAGATGATCGAAGAGAATGACGCCAAGTTTGTCGATTTGCGCTTTACCGATACCATCGGCAAGGGTCAGCATGTGACCGTTCCTGTGTCGCATTTTGATGAGGATAAATTTGAAAGCGGCCATGCGTTCGATGGTTCTTCATTCGCCGGCTGGAAGGGCGTTCAGGCGTCCGATATGTTGCTCATGCCGGACGCCGACACTGCGTATATCGATCCTTTCTACGACGCGACGACTGTGGTGCTGACCTGCGATGTCGTCGATCCAGCCGACGGCCGTGGCTATGACCGAGACCCGCGTTCGATCGGCAAGCGCGCCGAGGCGTATCTGAAATCCTCGGGCATCGGCGATATTGCCTACTTTGGCCCGGAACCGGAGTTCTTTGTTTTTGACGGCGTCGAATGGTCGGCCGACATGTCGGGATGCAGCCTGAAGATACATTCATCCGAAGCTGCCTGGAATCCGGGGGAGCGCAATGGCGGCGATGGTTTTTCCGGCCATCGTCCGGGCGTCAAGGGCGGATATTTTCCGGTGCCGCCGGTTGACAGCCTGCATGACATCCGTTCGGCAATGGTGCTGACACTCGAATCCTTGGGCATCCCTGTTGAAGTGCACCACCACGAAGTCGCCAATGCCGGGCAATGCGAGATCGGCAGCGTTTTTAGCACGCTAGTGCGTCGCGCCGACTGGACGCAAACGCTCAAGTACGTTGTTCACAATACGGCGCATCAGTACGGTAAAACGGCAACGTTTATGCCTAAGCCCATCGTCGGCGACAACGGTTCGGGCATGCATGTGCATCAGTCGATCTGGAAGGCTGGCAAGAACCTGTTTGCGGGCAACGGCTACGCGGGGCTGTCGGAAGCCGCGCTGTTCTATATCGGCGGCATCATCAAGCACGCCAGGGCGCTGAATGCGATTACCAATCCCGGCACCAATTCGTACAAACGTCTCGTGCCGCACTTTGAAGCGCCCGTTAAGCTGGCTTATTCGGCAAAGAACCGCTCGGCCTCCATTCGTGTACCTTATGCCGTGTCGGATAAGGCGCGTCGCGTCGAAGCCCGTTTTCCGGATCCGATCGCCAATCCGTATTTGTGCTTTGCGGCGTTGCTGATGGCGGGGCTGGACGGCATTCAGAACAAGATTCACCCGGGCGACCCGGCGGACAAGAATCTCTACGACCTGCCGCCGGAAGAGGAAAAACGCATTCCGACCGTCTGCGCCAGCCTGGAGGAAGCATTGGCGCATCTCGATCAGGATCGCACATTCCTGACCAGAGGCGGTGTTTTTTCCAACGACTGGATCGACGCTTATCTTGAGCTGAAAATGGATGAAGTGAACAAGGTGCGGATGACGACGCACCCGGTGGAGTTTGACCTGTACTACAGTTGCTGAAGCTGAACGCTTGATTTTCTGAAGGTTGAGAAAAAACCGGTAAGGCCGGATACCGGAAAAGGAGATTGCGCTAGTGGACGAAATTGTGAAGGACGTCGTGCGCGTCCGATGTGATGCGGGTCTTTCCTGAATAGTGCGGCGATTTCCTGAGCAAAATCGGATCAGTGCGGACGCTGTTCCATTCTTCTGTAAGCGGTGTGCTGGCGGTTTAGCGTTCCATGTGAGAACGGGCGGTAGAAAGGCGAAGCCGTAGTCCGACAGTGTTGCTTATCCTTCGCTCCAGAACGGGATGGATGTCATCGATGCAGAGTGGACAGTGTTTGAACAATCCCCATTGTTTTTCATTGTATTTCCGGAAATCATCCAATACACTGTCAGCTATGGGTAAGAGCGTGCATTGTGCGCGCTGGCTGTGTGATGGAGTAACAATGCAAACCAGAATTTTGTTGATTGCGGGCAGCTTGCTGTGGCTGGTGGCTTCTCCGGTATATGCCGATATCTACAAGTGTATTGGCGAGGGCGGACGTATCACCTATTCCAACGTGACTAAGCGCGGCTGTACGCGGCTTCACCTCGATCCGCTGCCAACGGTTTCTTCGACGCCTTCCTCGTCGTCAAAAGCAGCGGCGAGAACGCCGACGCCTTCATCCTTCCCCAAAGTCGAGGATGACGCGCAAAAAGCGCGGGATAATGACCGACGGCGCATTCTCGAAGGCGAACTGGCCGCCGAGCAGCAAAGTCTTGATGAAGCCAAACAGGCATTGGCTGCGCAGGAAGCGATTCGTAACGGTAATGAGCGCAACTATCAGAAAGTGCTGGATCGTATCCAGCCGTTCAAGGATAAGGTTTCGCAACACGAGCGCAATATCGAGTCGATCGAATCTGAGCTTAAGCGCGTGCGCTAGGGGCGTCGTACCAGTTTTGCGGTGTGCGAATCCGCCGGACCGTTACCGACGCAGAATACGATGCCGGTGTCCGTAAAACATCACGCCGGGCGGGATGATGATCCAGCCACAGCACCAGCGTTCTGCGAATTTTCTACGCGTGCTTTGCGGGCGGCCGATGGTGGCTGCATCGTCTATTAGGCCGCATTGAATGTGTCGGTCGATCTGATCGGTATCATCGCTTTTTCGTTCTGATTGCGCTTGTTGCCTTTGTTGCGCCCGTCGTTTTTATTGCTCCCGTTTATTGTCCATGTCATCCTCCGAATCCATCGCTGCCATTGCTTTGACGGTTCCATCTGTTGTCCAGACCCAGGCCCCCTCCGTCCTGATCGACAGCGCGCGCCTGAATGCCTGCCTGGGCGAGGCGCGCCACCGTTTTTCCATCACTGCCCTGGCCGAATGTCCGTCGACCAGCACTCTTTTACTTGCTTGTAGCGCCCAGGGCGCGCCGTCCGGCAGCGTCATCGTATGCGACCGGCAGACGGCGGGGCGCGGCAGCCGTGGCCGCCGCTGGTCCGCTTCGCCACAGGCCAGCCTGACGTTTTCGCTACTTTGGCATTTCACTTGCGCGCAGGCGCAGCTTTCCGGTCTCTCGCTGGCCGTCGGGCTGGCCGTCGCGCGTGCCCTGGATGATTGCGGCGCGCGGGGCGCGATGCTCAAGTGGCCGAATGACGTGCTTTACCATGATGCCAAGCTGGCCGGCATCCTGATCGAACTGTGTGGTGACCCGGCGCAGGCCCAGGCAGTGATTGGCATCGGACTGAATCTGCTGCCACCGGATGCCGGTGAAACGGGAAAACCGGATGGCGCCGCGGAAGCCTTCATGATGCCGGCGGCTTCGGTCGATGCCATGGTCTCGCCTGCGCCCGAGCGCAACCTTCTTCTGGCGGCGATACTCAAAGCGCTGGCGGCGATGCTCGACCGCTTTGCCCAAACGGGATTTGCCGGGCTACGCGACGAATGGCTGGCGCACCATGCCTGGCAGACACGTCTGGTGCGCGTGTTGCGCGATGGCCGCGTTGTCGCGGAAGGGCTATGTTGCGGCGTTGACGTTGATGGCACGCTGCTTGTGCGGACGCCGGAAGGCGTTATCCGCTGCCTGTCCGGCGATGTCAGCCTGCGGGCGGCGTCATGATCATTGCGATCGACGTTGGTAACAGCCGACTCAAATGGGGGGTACATGATGGGCGCGGATGGCGTGTGCGCGGTACGCTGCCGACGGCGGATGCGGCTGCGCTCGCTGATGTGGCGGCAGGCTGGCCGCTTCAGGCGCGGGCTGTTGTCTGCAATGTCGCCGGCCAGGCGGCCGAATATGCAGTTACGGCAGCCCTACAAGACCGATATGCCGTGCGCTGGTTGCGTGCGAGCGAGGCTGCGTGCGGCGTTCGCAATGCCTATGAGCGGCCGGAAACGCTGGGCGCCGATCGCTGGGCAGCGCTGATCGGCGCGCGCAGCCGCAGCCGGGGCGACTGTCTCGTTGTTTGCACCGGCACGGCGACGACCATCGATCATCTCGATGCCGAAGGGATCTTTCGTGGAGGGCTGATTCTGCCCGGCCTGCACTTGATGCGCGCTTCGCTGGCGCGCAATACGGCGAATCTGCCATTGGCCGAAGGTCGCTTTTGCGCCGAACCGCGTTCAACTGCCGACGCGATTACCAGCGGCTGCCTGTTTGCCCAGTGTGCGGCCATCACCAGCCGTTTTATTTCTCTGCCGGCGGGGGCTGGCTGTTTGCTGACC